>NZ_JAKUFY010000017.1:0-75883 GCF_022663675.1 Bacillus cereus group sp. BfR-BA-01355 | reverse complement strand
TTCCATTATTTTTTCTTGTATATTTTAAGTGAGGTGATTGCATTGAACGGATTTGAAAGAGTAAAAGAAAAGAAAAAACGTGCCATTAAAGAAGCAGCATTCGTATTATTTTCAGAACGTGGATTTAATGAAGTGAAAATAGAACATATCGCAAAAGAAGCGAACGTTTCTCAAGTTACAATTTATAATCATTTCGGAAGTAAAGATGCGTTATTTAGGGAGCTTATACAAGAATTTATCATATCTGAATTTCAATATTATAAAGAGCTTGCAGAAGAAAAATTACCTTTTCATGATATGATGCAAAAAATGATTGTAAGAAAAATGAATACTGGCGGGTTATTTCAACCTGATATGTTACTACAAATGATGCAAAGGGACGAAGAACTCCGGAAGTTTATTTATAGTTATCAAAATGAAAAAATCCTGCCCTGGTATTTAGAAATATTAGAACGAGCGCAGCGCAAAAACGAAATTAATCCTCACCTTACTAAAGAAATGATGTTACTTTACATTCAAATGTTTACAAAATTAGGTGATGAATTTGGAGCACAACTTCTTGAAGGAGATCGTGAAAAACATATACAAGATATCGTTACGATGTTCTTTTATGGACTCTCCGTCCCAGAAAAATAATTTTTCTAAAGAACAAATAGAATTACCAAAAAGCCCTTTGGATATTTAAATCGCAAGGGCTTTTTCATATCAAAAAATGTCTAAAACTAACTTTATCTTAAAGAAGTTAAATGCTTCTTTATAGATAACACCTTATTATAGATTAACTCTTTTAGCATAACAGGCTGAATTGAAATAATCGTTTCACCGAAATTCAGAAAATAATTTGAAATAAAATCAAATTCTTGCTTGTTAAAATAGCCTGTTATAATGTAATTTTCATTTTCATTTTGCATCCTCATGGAAGGGTAATTCTCTTTATCAAAAATGTCTTTTCCTTTTTGATTAACAATGACGCTAAAATTAATTGCATCAGGCTTTCTGTGAAAAGTAGTAAGATAACTTAATAATTCTTCAAGATTTTTTGGATTAATATTGCTCGTTTCCACAATAGAAAGAATTTTATCACATCTAATTATTTGAACATTATTCGTCTCAAAATTAAAGATTTTAGCATACCACTGGCCAAATTTAGATTCTATTCGAATAAATTGGGCAACCAATGCTTTCTCCTCACCTTTTTTTAAATATGTTAAATGATAAACTCGCTCAGCAAAAATCCCCTGTAAAATTTCTTTTAAGAACGGACTAAAATTACTATGATTTGTTACTTCAAAGGAAAGCGTTCGTTCCATAATTGAAATATTTTTACTCACATTATCAGGTAATACATGTTTAAATTTATTTTCAAGCGCAATACTTTCTACATTAAATGGTTTTGTCTTGTATCCATTTAGCGTAAGAATTGAAAAATATAAGGCATACATTTCATCCACACTAAAATAAATTGGTGATAAAACACTATTTTCTATAATTTTATAACTTCCATTTCTACCCAATTCAGAATATATGGGTACACCTATTTCTTCCAATGATTGAATATCTCGCAAAGCGGTACTTTTAGAAATATCATATCTAACCATTAAATCTTTTAAATTAAAATATCTTTTATTATTTAAGAAAATAAGCATATCATTTATTCGTTCCGTTTTTTTCATATTTCCCTCCCAAAAAGGTGTCATGTATTGAAACCCTTTTAATCTATATTATAATTATCAACTAATAAAGGAGTTATATATTTATGACATTAGAAATAGCTATTTTTCTTTCAATGAATGGGCAAGCAAAGGAGGCGATTAACTTTTATACACGTCATTTAGAAGCCAAAAAGTTAATGGTTGTTACGTATGAAGAACTGGCGAAAAGAGATAGTTCTTTTAAAATTAAAAGTGAAAATAAAGATCATATTGCTCACTCTGTTTTACAAATTGGGAATACAAAGCTAATGATAGCAGAAGATACAATGAAGCCTAATGAACGTTATAACGTTGGAAATAACATGTCACTTTGCATTCAAAGCGCTAATTTAGAAGAAATACAAAGGTTTTATAATAATTTAATTTCCGATAAGCATGTGAAAATAATCTCTCCCCTAGAAAAAAATATATTTAGTGAAGCATATGGTATTATTGAAGATCCTTATGGCATACAAATCCAATTAATGTATGATAAACGACTAAACTAAATAATTAATCATATTCACATATTCCTAATAAAAAAGACACGAATTTCGTGTCTTTTTTATTTTATAGAAATGACTCTACCCTTTTCACTGCTTTCAATCGCTAATTGAATCAGTTTAATAACATCTAAGCCTTCTTTTGCTGTTACAGGTAGTTTCTCACCATTTAATATACTATCTCGTACACCTTTATAATAATTATCATAACAACCGACTTCTGTTGGAATGCGCTCTAAGCTTTCTTCTGTTTCTAAAGTAGCAAAATTCTCTTCATCGTCTACTCCATAACCATTATCACCTGGCTTCATTCCATTTTTTAATTGCTCTTCCTGCGAATCCATACCGTACTTCACGATAGAACCTTTCTCTCCATGCACTATAAAATGCGGTCCAGCTTTTTTCACATAACTGCTACTACGTAAAATGACACGTTTAGCTCCGTAATGCAGTACTATGTGGAAATAATCATCCACCTCTGCACCTGGTCGTTGTTTTATTACATCTGCACT
Organism: Bacillus cereus group sp. BfR-BA-01355; assembly: GCF_022663675.1. NCBI lineage: Bacteria > Bacillati > Bacillota > Bacilli > Caryophanales > Bacillaceae > Bacillus > Bacillus cereus group sp. BfR-BA-01355. The sequence continues at coordinate 73,177 of NZ_JAKUFY010000017.1, read as the reverse complement.
TATCGCATCTGGTTTCCCAAATATTGATAACGCTTGGTCAATTAAATGCGATCCTAAATCGTATAATATACCGGAACCTGGTAGATTTTTTTCTCTCCATCGATCACGCACATGTGGACGGAAACGATCAAAATTTGATTCATATGCGTATACATTCCCTACTCTGTTTTCTCCTAACAATTTCTTAATTGTTAAGAAATCATTATCAAAACGACGATTATGATATACGCTTAACATTACATTATGCTGCTCTGCTAATGAAATAAGCTCTTCCCCTTCTTCAATTGAAACAACAAATGGTTTTTCTACAACAACATGCTTACCGTTTAAAATTGCTTCTTTTACATATGGAAAATGAGTTGTATTAGGTGATGTAATAACAACTAAGTCAACATCAGCTCGCTTCACCAATTCATCAATTGTACTAACAACATTAGCGTTTGGTAATGTTTCTTTTACTACCTCTTCTTTTGAGGATAATACAGCACGAATATCATATTCTTCTATTGTTTGTAATAGTGGGATATGAAATGTCGTACTAGAAAAACCAAATCCTACAATCCCTACACCTATTTTTTTCATGTTGCCCCTCCATTTGTCCCGCTTTAACGGGCAGTAAGATTCCTAACTCAAAATCCAGCGAAAGCTAAGAAATTAGGTGAGGAGTCAACTGCTCGTTAAAGCCCGATTGGTTCAACTAATAATCAGTGGGGATAAAGAAAATCCCCATTGATTAAAGTTTCACTTTATGAGAACGATTTCATTCAGTTATTATAACAAGATTATTATTATTTACATAATAAATTGCCTAGAAAAAAGCATCTTGCTACTATTCATAGCAAGATGCTTTTTTTAACCCGCTTTAACGGGCAGTAAGGCTCCCGACCGCGAAGGAGTTAGATGGGAGACCAACTGCCCGTTAAAGTCCGATTGGTTCAACTAATAATCAGTGGGGATGAACAAAATCCCCACTGATTATAGTTTCACTTTACTCCGGTCGTTTTTTCGTCCACGTTTCTACTACTTCACCAGTATCATTAACATCTAGCACTAGGCTACCATTACTATACCGGTCTTTATTTCGATACGCTTTCGGATCAATCTCTTCTACAATATTTTTCTCTGTCTTCATATAAACTAATTCATCGTCCCGAACAATTTCAATACCGACAATGCGGTATGGATTACGTTTTAACTCTTTGAAAATAACAAGACCTCGTTTCGCCCTCGTTGATTTCTCAATTTCTGATGCTTTTAGACGTTTTACAGCACCGCGCTGCGTTACGAGAATAAGTTGATCTTTGTCACCATTTAACGGTTTACCAGAAGCGACATAGTCATCTTCTTTTAAATTAATTGCTTTCACACCAGCAGCTCTTACACCGACTGGACTTACTTCATCTTCATGGAAAATAAGTGCATATGCACCATGTGTAGCAAGAACGATATCACTCGTTCCATCTGTCGCAAATATATCGACAACTTCATCACCTTTTTTCAAGTTTACAGCAACGAATGCCCTTGAATAACGCTGAACTTTATATTGATTTAATTCTGTTTTCTTTATCATACCATTTCGTGTTACAAATACGATAAATCGTTTTTCTTCCTCAAAGTTCGGTACAACCGTTACCCAAATGATCGTTTCATCTCGGTCGAGTGAAACGATATTTGCAACGTGCTGACCTAAATCTTTCCAACGAATATCTGGCATTTCGTATACTGGAAGATATATATAGTTCCCTTTACTTGTGAATAAAAGAACTGTTTCAGTCGTATTCGTATCGAATCGTTCAAGTAAGATGTCACCCTCTTTCATACCGAAGTCTTTGCCGTTTGATGCATTATGTGAGCGCCATCCAGTACGTTTCACATATCCTTCTTTCGTTACAGTAACGATGACATCTTCTTGTGGAATCATCACTTCTACGTCTATTTTAATTTCTTCAATTTGTTCTTCAATAATAGCACGGCGATCATCACTATATGTTTTCTTAACTCTCTTCAAATCAGTTTTAATGACTTGAAGTAATCTTTTTTCACTTTGTAAAATTGACTGTAGCTCTAGAATTTTCTTATTAAGCTCATCTGCTTCTTCTTGTAACGCCGTAATGTCTGTATTCGTTAAGCGATATAATTGCAAGGATACAATTGCTTCTGCTTGTGCTTCTGTAAAGCCAAATTTTGCACTTAAATTATCTTTCGCATTACGTTTATCTTTTGAAGCTCGAATTGTCTCGATTACTTGGTCTAAAATCGATAATGCCTTCTTTAAACCTTCTACAATATGTTGACGATTTTCTGCTTTTCTTAATTCATATTGTGAACGTCTCGTAATAACCTCTTTTTGATGTCCAATATAAGCATCCAAAATTTTCGGTAATGTCATAAGTGTTGGACGGCGATTATTGATCGCTACCATATTAAAGTTATATGGAATTTGTAAATCTGTATTTTTATATAAATAATTTAAAATACCTTCGGCGTTTACTTCTTTCTTTAATTCAACAACGATTCGTAAACCAGTACGATCCGTCTCATCACGTACTTCAGCAATGCCATCTAACTTTTTATCTAGACGTAATTCATCCATTTTCTTTACAAGGTTTGCCTTATTCACTTCGTAAGGAATTTCAGTGATTACAATTTGTTGTTTCCCACCGCGCACTGTTTCAATTTCTGCTTTTCCGCGAATAATAATTTTACCTTTTCCTGTTTCATACGCCTTTTTAATACCATCAATCCCTTGAATAATACCGCCTGTTGGGAAATCTGGTCCTTTCATAACTGTTAATAAATCATCAACAGTACTATTTGGCTTATCAATACGCATCATTGTAGCGTCAATAACTTCTCCAAGATGATGCGGAGGAATTTCTGTTGCATAACCAGCGGAAATTCCTGTAGATCCGTTTACTAATAAATTCGGGAACGCTGCTGGTAATACAACCGGTTCTTCACTCGTATCATCAAAGTTTGACACGAATTCAACTGTTTCTTTATCAAGATCACGTAATAATTCAGATGCGATTGGTGATAAACGAGCTTCCGTATAACGCATCGCTGCCGCTGGGTCCCCATCAACACTACCGTTATTACCATGCATTTCAACTAAAACATTACGTACTTTCCAAGTTTGGCTTAAGCGAACCATTGCTTCATATACAGAGGAATCTCCATGTGGATGATAATTACCAATAACATTACCTACTGTTTTAGCTGATTTACGAAACGCTTTATCATGTACATTACCTTCTACATACATAGAATATAAAATACGTCTTTGTACTGGCTTTAAGCCATCACGTGCATCTGGAAGTGCACGATCTTGAATAATATATTTACTATAACGTGCAAAGCGGTCACCTAACACGTCTTCAAGCGGGAGGTCATGAAACTTCTCTGCTTGCATGTTATTCCACCTCCGTCTCCATAATCATTTCATTTTCTAAAATATTTCCTTCTTCTTGCATACCAAACTGTACATTACGTTCAATCCATTTACGGCGCGGTTCTACTTTATCGCCCATTAATGTTGTAACGCGACGCTCTGCTCTTGCTGCATCATCAATTTTCACGCGAATTAATGTACGCGTTTCAGGATTCATTGTTGTTTCCCATAATTGATCCGCATTCATTTCACCAAGTCCTTTATAACGTTGTAACATATAGCCTTTGCCAACTTTTTTCGTTACACCGTCTAATTCCTCATCTGACCAAGCGTATTCAATTACCTCACTCTTACCTTTCCCTTTACTTACCTTGTATAAAGGAGGAAGTGCGATAAACACTTTACCGGCTTCGATAAGTGGCTTCATATATCTGTAGAAGAACGTTAATAACAATACTTGAATATGAGCTCCATCCGTATCTGCATCGGTCATAATAACAACTTTATCGTAGTTAATATCTTCAACAGCGAATTCATTTCCTACACCGCCGCCAATTGCATAAATAATTGTATTAATCTCTTCATTCTTAAAAATATCAGCAAGCTTTGCTTTCTCCGTATTAATTACTTTACCACGCAATGGTAGTACCGCCTGAAAACGACGATCTCGCCCTTGCTTTGCTGAACCGCCAGCCGAGTCACCCTCTACTAAATACAATTCGTTTTTCTGAGGGTTACGTGATTGTGCAGGTGTTAACTTCCCGCTTAAAGTACCTTCTGATTTTTTCTTTTTCTTACCACTACGTGCTTCTTCTCTCGCTTTACGAGCAGCCTCACGTGCTTGCGCTGCTTTAACTGCCTTTCTCACAAGAAGTGTAGCTACATCCGGGTTTTCCTCTAAAAAGTAAGCTAGATGCTCTGATACAATGGCATCAATAGAAGAACGAGCTTCACTTGTACCAAGTTTCCCTTTCGTTTGTCCTTCAAACTGCAGTACTTCTTCTGGTACACGTACAGAAACGATAGCCGCTACACCTTCACGAATATCTGTACCTTCTAAATTTTTATCTTTTTCTTTTAATAATGAAACTTTACGAGCATACTCATTGAACACACGCGTCATTGCTGTTTTAAATCCAGCTTCGTGTGTTCCACCATCTTTTGTACGTACGTTATTTACAAACGAAAGAATATTTTCTGAGTAACCATCATTAAACTGGAATGCTAGTTCTGCTTCAATCCCGTTTTGTTCACCAGTGAAATATACAACCGGGTGAATTGAATCTTTTTCTTCGTTTAAATATGAAACGAAAGCTTCAATTCCTGTTTCATAATGAAATATATCTTCTAAATCATTACGTTCGTCTTTTATTGAGATTTTCATTCCTTTTAATAAGAATGCAGATTCACGTAATCTCTCACATAATGTTTCATAATTGTAATTTGTCGTACTAAAAATCGTTGTATCTGGTTTGAAATGCATTGTTGTACCAGACTCTTTTGTTTTCCCGATTTTCTCTAACGTTGTTGCAGGAACGCCACCATTTTCAAAGCGTTGTTCATAAATGTTACCATCACGTTTAATTGTTACTACTAACCATTCTGACAAGGCGTTTACAACTGATGCCCCAACACCGTGTAAACCACCACTCGTTTTATAGCCACCTTGACCAAACTTACCACCTGCATGAAGTACAGTTAAAATAACTTCAGGTGTAGGTTTCCCAAGTTTATGCATTCCCGTAGGCATTCCTCGCCCTTTATCTATAACGCTAATACTATTATCTTTATGTATTACGACAGAAATTTCGTCGCCAAATCCCGCTAACGCCTCGTCAACGGAGTTATCTACTATTTCATATACTAAATGATGCAATCCACGGCTATCCGTACTCCCGATATACATACCCGGGCGTTTTCGAACGGCTTCAAGTCCTTCTAACACTTGAATCGCATCTTCATTATATTGGAACTGATGCTTCGCCAAACTCCTTGCCCCTTTCCTAATCCAAAATCAGAACATATGTTTCTATTATAGAATAACGCCTCGACTATAGTTTTGGCAAGTTATCTTATCTCTTTTATATACCATTTTCAATAGAAAAATCCTTGTTTTCTCACAAGGATTCCTCTAGGCTACTATTTCAGAAAAATAATCGTTTGTCAACGAGAAATGGATATGTATTCCAAGATTACACATTCCAAACCTTTATTATGATCCAAATGATCAAAATCCAAAATGGGATTACAAATAACAATCCCCAAAAACAGCCTTTAAAAAATCTCATGATGAACACCTCGTTCATCGGCCCTACTTATCTATAATGAGGGCTGAATCAATCTTTCTAACTTTAAGTCTATACTATTTTGTCATCGCATGTTCTACTTTAATACAACGATCCATTATTACAGTATAGTCTTTTTCTTTTAAAAGTTTATATGTATCTTCATCTTGTACTCCTAATTGTGCCCAAAAAACATCTGCATCAATCTCGACAAATTCTTTTGCAACATCCATTAAAAACTCTGAGCGACGAAATACATTTACAATGTCAACGTGTTCCTTAATATCCTTTAGTGAAGAAACTGCCTTTTCTCCAAGCACCTCATTTACTGTTGGATTAACTGGAATAATGCGGTATCCAGCATCTTGCATTGCTTTTGAAACCATATACGATGTACGTTCTGGCTTATCTGATAATCCAACAACCGCAATTGTTTTGCTTTTCTTTAACACTTCACCAATTTCCGTACGAGTTGGGTTTTCAATTGTCATAATTAATCCCTCCTATTCCTTTAGTATAGCCGATAAAGAAAGTCTCTTTCAATATGAAAGAGACTTTCTTTTATTTCGATTATTGATTCTTTGTAGCTGAATTATCTGCTAAAGTAGCTGTTTTCGTCATTTTTTGACCGTTACGGTAGAATGTGACTTCTACTTTCTCGCCTACTTTTTTCTTTTCATATAAATATTTACGGAATTGAAGTGAATTTTCTACTTTTTGATCATCTAATGCTACGACAATATCATATTGCTCTAAACCAGCTTTTTCTGCCGGTGATATTGGGTAAATTTTACCTAATACAACACCATTAGTTACTTCTTTCGGTACTTTCAATTGATTGACTGCATAAGCTTGCACATCTTCTAACGAAACGACACCTACTCCAAGAGCTGGACGTTTTACTACTCCGTCTTTTTCAAGTGATTCAATAACTGGCTTTGCGATATTAATTGGAATAGCAAATCCAATTCCTTCAACTTCTTGTTGTGCAATTTTACTTGAATTAATCCCAATTATTTCACCGTTTTGGTTAAATAATGCACCACCACTGTTACCAGGATTAATCGCTGCATCTGTTTGAATAACTTGTGCTTGCCAATCTGGGCGTTTATCCCCATCAATATCAACTGGGATTTCGCGTTCTTTACTACTGATTATACCTTCCGTTACACTTCCGTCAAATCCAAGTGGGTTACCGATTGCAATCGCTTTTTCACCCGCACGAAGTTTACTTGAGTCACCTAAAGTTGCAACTTTATTTACATTAGCCCCATCAATTTCAACAACAGCTAAGTCTAACCAAGGATCTTTCCCTACTAACTTTGCATCTACCTTTTTACCATCACTTAGCTTTACAGCAAGTTTATTCGCTCCATCTACTACGTGGTTGTTTGTTACAATATATGCTTTATTTCCTGCTTTTTTATAAATAACACCTGATCCTGAACCAGCTTGTTGTTCTTGACCTGTCGGTTGCATTGCAAATGGATCAACGCTTTGTTGCATATTAATAACGCCTACAACAACATCTTTCGCTCCTTCAATCATACCAGGTAAATCAGTTTCATTTTTCGCTTTATTTACAACAGGAACTACAGTACCTTCTACTTTTGAATCCGAACTAAATGATGATACTGGTGCTCCATTATTTTGAGCCCATGGCATATATGGTGCTGCAAAACTAATCGAAACCGCTCCGACTACAGCTCCCACTAAACCTGTGAAGAAATAGCCTTTTTTACTACCTGATTTTCTCACTTCTCTCGTTTCACTATGCTCTTCATTTAAATTTGGTCCGTCGTAATATCCCATGTTTTATTTCCCCTCTCTGGTGAATTCGTATTTTCAGTATAGTCACGTTTTGTGTCCTTCTTGTGAACTCATCGTGAAATCCAATTAAAAAAATACTCCTATCTAACATTGTAGACAAGAAAAGTATTTTTTGTACATTCTACCTTCAAAAGAGAGTATAAAATTGCCATTTTCCTAGGCTAAATTACACAAATTGTTCTAGATTATTCTTCAAATTTATAACCAACTCGAATAACAGTACCGATATGCTTCGCTTTATCTCCTAACTTATTTCGAAGTTTTTTAATATGGGTATCAACCGTTCGGTCATCACCGTAATAGTCATATCCCCATAACTGGTCTAATAAATGTTGACGTGATAATACGATTCCTTTGTTCTCCATTAAATAAACGAGAAGTTCAAATTCTTTATGTGTCAATATAATTTCTTCTCCATCTACTAAAACAGTTCTAGATAGACGATTCACTTCAATTCCAGCTAAAGACATAGCATTTTCTTCCGCTACTCCTACCGCGCCATCCGCACGTTTCAATAACGTCTTTGCACGAGCTACTAACACTTTCGGACTAAATGGTTTCGTTACATACTCGTCTGCACCTAATTCGAAACCTAGCAATGTATCATCCTCATCCGAACGTGCTGTCAACATAATAATTGGTACTGCTGATTCTTTTCTAATTCGTCTACAAACAGACCATCCATCTATTTCCGGTAACATAATATCTAACATAATTAAATCAATTTCATGCTCTGCAAATAACTCTAACGCTTTCTTTCCATCTTCTGCTTCGATTACTTCAAAGCCTTCATTACGAAAATAATCACTAACAATTTCACGTAATCTTCTTTCGTCTTCAACAAGCAATACTGTTTTATTCATATAATCTATCCCGCCTTTTTACTCTTTCAATCGAATAATACGTTGATTGGAGCTTCCGCGAAATGGAAGTGTTAAATCTTTTTTCTCAATTTCAAACCTTCCATCGACTAAAACATCCCCATAATGTAACAACTCTATCATATCATTATTTTGGGAACTCTGTATCTCTTCTAACGTATAACCTGTATACATCCATAGGTTTTTTTTCAAATCTTTCACGATTTTTGCTACCTTTTTCACTTCAGCAGCTTGAAAAAATGGATCTCCACCTGAAAATGTTACATCAGTTAATGGATTACTTGCAATCTCTTTCACAATTTCTTCTACTGTCATTTCCGTTCCGTTGCAAATATTCCACGATTTCGGATTATGGCAACCGACACAACGATGCGGACAGCCCGCAAAAAACACGACTGTCCGCAATCCTTCTCCATCTACTACACTATCATGAATAATATTCATCACTTTCATTTATGTTTTACCCGATCTATCTCTTCACTACGTTTCGCACTATTCCACTTCGACATATCTCCTACAAGATAGCCTGTTATACGGCGAATTCTTTCTATATTAGCCTCATCTTCATTCCCGCAACTTGGACATTCATTTCCAATAACCCCGTGATAACTACAGCACTTACAACGGTCAACAGGATGATTAATTGAACCGTATCCAACGCCATGTTCTGCCATGGCTTGTACAATTTGTTTTAATGCCTTTTTGTTATGCATCGCTGCTCCGTCCAGTTCAATATACGTAATGTGTCCTCCATTACAGAGAGCATGGAACGGGCCTTCTAAACGGATTTTATTTATCGCTTGAATGTTATAATAAACTGGAATATGGAATGAATTCGTATAGTAATTATGGTTCGTTATACCGCTAATCACGCCAAATTCTTCTCTATCTTTTTTCACAAACTTTCCTGATAATCCTTCTGCTGGAGTTGCAATTATCGAGAAATTCAGTTGATGTTCTTCTGTCGCTTTATCCATTCTATCTCTCATAAAGGAAATAATTTCGTACCCAAGTTTCCATGATTCTTCATCTTCCCCATGATGCTTTCCTGTTAAAGCTACTAAACATTCCGCAAGACCGATAAAACCAACACTTAACGTCCCTTGTTTTAAAATCGAAGCTACGGAGTCTTCAGGCTGCAATGCTTCTCCACCACGCCATACACCTTGTGAATATAAAAACTGAAAATCTCTTGCTCGCTTCGTACATTGATACGCAAATCTTTCTAATAACTGCTTAATTCCTAAATCTAAATAGTAGTTTAGCGCTTCAAAAAATGCTTCTTTTGAACCACTAATTAACGCTAATTTCACTAAGTTGATAGACGTAAATGATAAATTCCCTCTACCAATCGCTGTTTCTTCTCCATGTATATTAGACATAACACGGGTACGACATCCCATGTAACATACTTCACTTTCTGGTCTTCCATCATAATGCACTGCATTAAACGGAGCATCTAAAAATGAAAAGTTAGGGAATAATCGCTCTGCAGTTGTCTCTAATGCTAATTCAAATAAATCGTAATTCGGATCACTTTCTTCAAAATTCACACCTTTTTTCATCTTGAAAATTTGAATCGGAAAAATTGGTGTCTCTCCTTTACCAAGTCCAGCTTGTGTTGCTTTTAATAGTTGTTTAATTAACATTCTTCCTTCTTTTGATGTATCTGTTCCGTAATTAATAGAAATAAACGGTACTTGTCCTCCGCCCCTACTATGCATACTATTCGAATTATGAACGAAAGCCTCACACGCTTGATACGTATCATTTTCCGTTTCTTTCCATGCAAATTCTTCTATTTGTTCTTTCGTAAGCGGATATGATTGTAATCGTTTTTTATGTCTCTCAATTGTTTTTCGTACATAAGGTGCTAAATCAATATCAAAGAGTGCAAACGATTGACCGCCATGCTGCATATTTTGATTCGCTTGAAAAATAATAGACGAAAGAGCCAATGCACTTTTAATGTCTTGTGGTTGTCTCATATGTCCATGTCCAGTATGAAAACCGTTAGCAAGCATTTGCGCTAACGGAATTTGCGAACAAGTCGTCGTTCCTGTCGCATAAAAATCTAAATCATGTGGATATAATATATTTTCATTTATCGCTTTTTTCACTTGATCTGACAATAAATTCTCAACAGCATAATATTTTGCACTCTCAGATGCGAATGTTCCCATTACACCCATTGGAGAGCGGCCGTCTACATTTGCATTTTCTTGCATTAAATCTTGTTCATTGCCGTGGACTATCGTCTCGAACACTTTCATTAATTCTTCTCCACGTGTATTATTTTGTAACATTTATAACCCTCCACCAATATGTTGTTGTCTTTTGATTAAAATGTTACTACATATAGTCTTGCTGTTTCTGTGAGAAATGTAACATTACTGTGAAATTTTTTTCACGAAATAATGAATTTTTCATTTACAAAAAAGAAATGTGCTCTTTACAAATGTATGGTACAATATACGGGAAAAACTCTTTTTACCCTTTATCAACACATTTGAATAAAGGAGACTGAACTTATGGTTACTACATATCTTTTATTTATCGTTGCCTACTTGCTTGGCTCGATTCCATTTGCACTAGTTGTTGGAAAAATTGGCTACGGAATCGATATTCGTGAGCACGGGAGCGGTAATCTAGGCGGAACAAACACATTCCGTACATTAGGGAAAAAAGCAGGTTTTACCGTTACAATTGCTGACATTTTAAAAGGGACATTAGCAACAAGTCTACCAATGATTTTCGGATTAGATATTCACCCACTATGGTTCGGGTTAGCGGCTGTTCTTGGACATGTCTACCCGATCTTCGCGAAATTCCGTGGTGGTAAAGCAGTTGCAACTTCTGCTGGGGTGCTATTATGCTATTCACCAGTTGTTTTTGCAATATTGGCTGTTGTATTTTTCACCCTTTTATTTACAACAAGATACGTATCACTTTCTTCTATGGTAACAGCAGTTGTTGCTGTTATTGCATCCATTGTTAGCGGGGATAAAATCTTCATTATTGCGATGTGTTTATTAGCAGGTATGGTTATTTATAAACACCGTGCAAATATCGGACGAATTATAAATAAAACTGAACCGAAAGCAAACTTTTCAAAAAAGCAAAAATAAGATCGTAACCCACATAACGCAAAAAGAAAACGTGAAGCATATTAATAGCGTCTTTTTGCGTTATTTTTTATACTAAAGAAAAAGCAACATAACTTGGAGGAACTATACATGAATCTTTCCGTAACAAAAGAAGCAGCACAATGGTATAAAAATGAATTAAACTTACAATCAAATGAAACACTACGCTTTTTCGTACAATACGGTGGTTGCAGTACTGTGCAAAAAGGACTTTCTTTAGGTATTCGTAAAGATGATCCTGCACACCCTGCTGTTCAAATTCAAGAAGAAGGTATTAACTTCTTTATTGAAGGCGATGATGAATGGTTCTTCGATGGACATAATTTATCTGTTACACTTCATGAAGGTGACGACTTCCCACAATTTAATTATGAAAAATAAAAAAGCGCGGCTTCTGCCACGCTTTTTTATTTTTTCTTAATTTCCTCATATTTCGCATACCACTCAGGATATAACTTTTTAAATGATACAGGGCGGAACCCTTCTTTTTTCGCACAAATATTCGTCGTACTTGCAGTAATACAAAGATCACCATCACCATTATATATTTCATATCCATATACAACGCGAAGCGGGCTCACAGTATCGACCCATGTTTTTACGATTGCCTTTTCTCCATAACGCATCGCTTTACGATATGAAATTTGTAAATCTAACACAGGAGAAATAATTCCTTCTTTCTCCATTTCAACATATGAAAAACCTAAATCTTGTATAAGTTTCGTGCGACCTAACTCAAGCCACACTAAGTAGTTTGAATGGTAAACAACACCCATTTGATCTGTTTCCGCATAACGGATTTCAACTTCATGTTCTGCTACAAACATATGTATTCGCCTTCTTTCACTTCTGCTACCTTGCATACATTTAATCATAATACAGTAACATCAAAAATAAAATAAAAACAGTAAATCTTTTACTGAAAGGAGCCAGCATATGATTCAAATTGTAACTGTTCGTAGTGGTGATAGCGTATATAGCTTGGCATCAAAATATGGATCAACACCTGACGAAATAGTAAAAGACAATGGACTAAATCCAGCTGAAACGCTCGTTGTTGGTCAGGCACTTATCGTTAATACGAAAGGAAATAATTATTATGTACAGCCTGGTGACAGCCTATATCGAATTTCTCAAACATATAATGTCCCCCTCGCTAGTTTAGCTAAAGTTAATAATTTATCTTTAAAATCTATTCTCCATGTCGGACAACAATTATATGTACCAAAAGGCACAAAACGAGCTGTAGAATCCATCGCTTATTTACAACCTTCAACTATACCGATTAAAGAGAGTTTAGTTAATGCGACACGCGCCATCAATCCATTTTTAACATACTTAGCCTATTTTAGTTTTGAGGCAAAAAGAGATGGCACATTAAAAGAACCTACTGAAACAGCTAAAATTGCTAATATTGCAACGCAAGGTAAAACAATCCCTATGCTCGTTATTACAAATATTGAAAATGGTAATTTCAGTGCCGATCTAACATCAGTTATTTTACGCGACGCAACGATTCAAAACAAATTTATTACTAACATTTTGCAAACAGCTGAAAAATATGGCATGCGAGACATTCATTTCGATTTCGAAAGTGTAGCACCTGAAGACCGCGAGGCGTATAATCGCTTTTTACGAAATGTAAAAACACGCTTACCTAGTGGGTACACATTGAGCACAACTCTCGTACCGAAAACAAGTTCCAATCAAAAGGGCAAATTTTTCGAAGCTCATGATTATAAAGCGCAAGGGCAAATTGTTGATTTCGTCGTCATTATGACATATGACTGGGGATGGCAGGGCGGGCCACCGATGGCGATTTCTCCTATCGGTCCAGTGAAAGAAGTACTTCAATATGCAAAATCTCAAATGCCTCCACAAAAAATTATGATGGGGCAAAATTTATACGGGTTTGATTGGAAACTTCCATTTAAACAAGGAAATCCACCTGCAAAAGCAATTAGCTCCGTCGCAGCTGTTGCACTAGCTCGTAAATATAATGTTCCTATTCGTTATGATTTCACAGCCCAAGCTCCTCATTTTAATTATTTTGATGAAAACGGCGTGCAACACGAAGTTTGGTTTGAAGATTCACGGTCTGTTCAAAGTAAATTCAATTTAATGAAAGAACAAGGTATAGGTGGTATTAGTTACTGGAAAATCGGTTTACCATTCCCGCAAAATTGGCGTTTACTCGTTGAAAATTTCACGATTACGAAAAAGGGCTGACAAAAGTCAGCCCTTTTTTTCATATTACTGCTAAAAACTCATCTTTCATTTCCTCACAAAAAAGAAGAATGATAACATTCTCCTTTTTAACCGTTATCAACAATCGGTTGTTTACCTGTTTGATCTTGCATTTGCTTTCCTTTATTTCCACCAGCTTTTTTCGATTGTGTTCCAATATGATTTGGTGCAAAGTCTTTTGAATTTTTTTTCGGATTACCCATTACTATCGCCTCCTTAACACTAGTATCGTACTAGTGTTAAGAATTATTCAGCTTGCTTAAAAAGTTTCATTTCATAACGTTTTTCGATGCGCTCTTCAATGCGATCAATTGCATCACGATCGCTTAATAATTGTTGTTTATTTTCATTTACAAGTTCTTCAAACGATTTACGGCGACTTCTTCTCATGTTGTTCACCCTCTCTCCTTCGCTTTCTTATTACATAGTATGAGCAAACGAAAAACTCTTTAATCAGATTTGTAAGAAAATTTTATGTTTTAGTACTCCTAAAAAAACTCCGTGTACAATATATTGCACACGGAGTTTTTCATACCATAATATTTAAATACTCTTTCAACTTTTCATCTGCATTTATTTCATTTTCTTTATAATCATGAAGCGCCTGTAACACAAAATCATACTGTTCTAAAATATAACTTTCTAATTTCATAACATCCTCTAAGCTATTAAGCATAATTCTCGTATTACCAACTTCACTTTTTAACGCTGGTTCACATTTTAAGCTTGTACATATTTCTTTCACATCATCTTCTAATATTTCTGTTAATACATATTTCTTTCGCCCTTTTACCTTTACTCTCATAACTGGATAAAAAGCTTTTATATCTAAATAACTTCCTACATTCATACAACGTAGCCATTCTACATTACGTTTATTACATACAAGCATTTCTTTCACCGCTTCGTATACCGCAGTTTCATCAAGCACAGCCTTATTTACTTTTCGGTTCCCTTCTTCTTCAATAGCTGCACACTTTTGATAAACAGCGGCACACGTAATACAATCGTCAAATGCATTATGAGAACTTAAACGAATGCCAAGCATTCGCTTTAACGTTTCAAGTTTATGATTAGGCGCATGCTTCATGTATTTCTTCGCTAAAAATACAGTATCAATTACTTTATTTTTAGGTTCAGGTAGCCCTAGCATATTTACATTACTTTTCAAAAAGCGCATATCAAAAGAAGCATTATGGGCCACAATAACATTTGTATGTAAAAATGCTAAAAATAAAGGTAACACTTCTTCAATCGTCGGTGCATCTGAAACGCGATAATTAGTAATACCTGTTAAACTCGTTATTCGGTCCGGAATTGGCCGCTCTGGATTCACGTATGAAACAAATTGATCTACTAATTCATGATTACGATATTTCACTGCTGCAACTTGAATAATTTTATCATTATAAGGGTTAAATCCTGTTGTTTCAAAATCAATTACAACATAATCTAACGGTAAGGATACATTCCCCACTCCATACACTCCTTTATCTCTAAACGTTTATATTTCTTACATCATATCATGAAGTTATTACTACTTGAAAAAGAAAAGGCAGAAATGGGAACTCTCCACCTCTACCTTTTCACCATTATTTTAATTTAGCAACTCTTTTCTCCATCTCTTTTTGCATCATCGGCCCAATAAACTTATCTTGAATGACACCTTTTGTATCTATAAAATACGAAGTTGGAATCGTAATTACTTTATACGCTGTTGTCACATCAATGTTCTTGTCCAATAAAATAGGAAAAGTAATTCCTTTTTCTTTAACAAAATTGCTTACCTTTTCTACTCCTCCACCTTTTTCTGAAGGCGTATAATTTATTGCTAAAATTTCTACGTTCTCTTTATGTTCTTTATAGAAAGCTTCCATATCCGGCATTTCTTGCTGACATGGTCCACACCACGTTGCCCAAAAGTTTAAAATCACTTTCTTTCCTTTTAAATCCGATAACTTTACATTCGTTCCATCTAACTTCGTTAATTCAAAGTTTGGCGCACTCTTCCCTATTTCGATACCATTACTTGCAATCATCTCTTTCATAGCAGCTTCACTTTTTTCTTGCTCCCCTTGTACCGCCTGATCTTTTTTACCAAATTGTTCATAAGCTGCATATCCCGCTAAACAAAGTAACACTACAATAATCGTAAGCTTCCGCCACATTTTATATCACCCTAACGTATTTATCTTCTTATTAACCTAATTACCCAAATACTATATACCTTATTTTAGCTTATACGGACGAGCTTGGAAATATTCACAGTCGAAACAATTAGAATATTCTTATTTAAAGTGAAATTTTTTCCTTTTTATCATATAATTAGAAAAATAAATGAAGTGTTGCTTATCTTCTTATGGACCCATTCACCTTTTTACTCTCGTAGTTATAAACCTACAACAAAAGGGGGATTTTTTATGAATTCATTCGAAAAAACAACATTATATATTCTTAGTTTTCTTTTATACCCAGTCGGTATTATTACATGGATCATTTCACTCTTTAGTAAAGACCTTAAAAAAAAGAAAGTAGGGCGTATTTGTCTTTACATCTCTCTAGTCTCATTCGTCCTTTTCTTAATCCTTGGAATTGCAACTTTCCTTATGACTGCTACTTTTAACGTAGATCTAAATCATTCAGAATCTATCCAATATCAAATAAATGATGTTGAATAAAGATAAGGGCACTGCTCTTATCTTTATTCACATCTCTTGCAAAACGAATGACTATTTATTAATTTTTCAGGACTTCCACATGCAACAATACTTCCTTCTCTCATTATGACAACACGATCCGCTAGTATCACTTTCTCTACATCATGTGTTGCCACAATTCTCGTTACATCTCTTCCTAGTCCTTCAATCATATTCCAAACAGTTTCTTGATTACTCGGATCTAACCCCGCAGTCGGTTCATCTAAAATAATAAGATTCGGATTTGAACCAATTGCTCGTAATAATGCAAGACGTTTTCTTTCGCCTCCTGAAAACTCTTCACCGCTTTTATGTAGCACAGTTTGACTCCCTTCAGGTAACCCTCTAATAATCGGCGTTGCATTTATAAGTTCACTATTTTTTTCTAACTGATTTTCTAAACCCTCTTCCCCGAAATACATATTCTCTGTTACCGTCGTTCGGAAAAAACGTGGTTCTTGCCACACTGTAGTCATTCGAGCCTTTTGACCATAATAAACAACACTACCGTTAGATGGTTTATACAAACCTGTCATTAATTTTAAAAGCGTTGTTTTTCCTGCACCACTTTCTCCGACAATGATAACGAGTTCACCTGGATTAATTTGCAAATCAATATTATGAATTCTGCATTTCTCTTCATCATTCTCCTGAAATGAAACATTTGTTACTGTCATCCCCATCGCTCTTTCTACCTTACTATCTGCCACTCGTTTATCTAAAAAGGAAAAAATTCTATTTGCCGAAGCGACTGCAACTTGTGTCATCATTAATAAATCGCCAACGTAACGGACTGGAAAAAAGAGCATTTCAATTGTGGCTAACACGGCAACAATTGAGCCAACTTCCATTTCTCCCTTCATTATTTTTTGCGCGCCTATAATGAGAACAACGATATATGCCCCTGTTTCAATCACTGTTCCAACTACTCCAATGCAGTGTTGCATCATCGTCTTCTTTACTTCCGATTTATAAGATTGTGCCGTTACTCCTTTAAATAAGCGAATAGCCCATTTTTCTTTTTGTAAACTACGTAAATCTTGTATACCCTTTACAAACTGTGACACCATCTCTACAACACTCGATTGATTTTTTTGAGCAACGCTTGCAATATCTCTTACCTTTTTTCCCATCAGTATTGGAACAATTGTACTTAAAAATAAAAACGGAGTTACCCACAATATAAACTGTATATCTATATGTTGTAGTGCTATGAAAGCTCCAATAAATTGGGCAATAGCGTGTATATACTCTATTAATATAAAGCCATATAATCTGATCCAGTTCGGAATATCAGATACGACCAAAGTTTCTAACTCCCCTTGCTTGATCTTCTCACTTTCTTCAAACGGTAATGAGAAATAGTGACGCAATAATTCTATACGTTTCGTTTGTAATATACGTTGACTCGCTTTTGAACTTATATAATCAAATAGAAGATTGTTCGTCCACATCAAAAAGCGACTACCCGCAAACAAAGCTATATATAAATAGGCACTTCTTAACTCCCTTTGAATAAGATTGTCTACAATTACCCCCATGAAGATTGGACGCGATAAGTTTAAAATAGCAGCTATAATTCCACTACAAATGGCTGCTATAACTAATATTTTCTCCTGTCGTAATGGTAACAATATTCTTTTATATTCTTTCATGACGTTTCCCCCATTTTTTATATTAAAAAGAAAGGGATGAAACCATATGGTTTCATCCCTTTCCATAAAATAAGGAAGCTAACTATTGTTAGCTTCCTTATTGTTCATTTCAATTATTTAGTTCGACACTTTTGACTCTTCGATTTTCTCACGAAGAACCATTTGCAGAATACCACCGTGACGGTAGTAGTCAATTTCTACTTCACTATCGAAACGAGCTACTACTTCAAATTGTTTTTCGTTGCCATCTAAATCAGTTGCAACTACTTTTACAAGATCGCGTGGTCTAACTGATTTGTCGATTTGAATTTCAAATGACTCGTTACCAACAAGGCCTAATGTTTCAGCACTTTCGCCCTCTTTAAATTGAAGTGGTAATACACCCATTAATACTAAGTTACTGCGGTGAATACGTTCGAAGCTTTCTGCGATTACTGCTTTAATACCTAATAAGTTAGTACCTTTCGCAGCCCAGTCACGAGAACTTCCCATACCGTAATCTTTACCAGCAACAACTAGAAGACCTGTTCCATCTTCTTTATATTTCATAGCAGCATCATAGATAGATGTTACTTCACCAGTTGGCCAATATGTTGTATATCCACCTTCTGTTCCTGGTGCGATTTGGTTTTTAATACGGATGTTTGCAAATGTACCACGCATCATAACTTCATGGTTACCACGACGAGAACCGTAAGAGTTAAAGTCAACTGGTTGTACGCCGTTTTCTAATAAATAGCGTCCAGCTGGTGTGTGCTTACCAATTGAACCTGCTGGTGAAATATGGTCTGTTGTTACAGAATCACCAAATTTACCAACTATGCGTAAACCTGATAACGTTTCAACTTCACCTGGCTCTTTAGATAAACCTTCAAAGAATGGTGGGTTTTGAATGTATGTTGAATCATTATCCCAAGTATATAAAGCTTCGTTTGAAGTTTGGATTTCATTCCAACGCTCATTGCTGTTAAATACTTGTGCATATTCTTTCTTGAACAATTCAGATGTAACAACGCTTTGAACTACATCTTCAATTTCTTTAGCTGATGGCCAAATATCATTGAAGTAAACAGCATTGCCATTTGCATCTTTACCGATTTCATCATTTTTCAGGTCAATATCAACAGTACCTGCAAGTGCATATGCCACAACAAGTGGTGGTGATGCTAAGTAGTTTGCTTTTACAAGAGGATGAATACGACCTTCAAAGTTACGGTTACCAGATAAAACAGATGTTACTAGTAAGTCGTTTGCTGCGATTGATTCTTCTAATTCTGGCGCTAATGGACCAGAGTTACCGATACAAGTCGTACAACCGTAACCAACTGTTTGGAAACCTAATTGATCTAAATATGTTGTTAAACCGGATTTATCTAAGTACTCAGTAACAACTTTAGATCCTGGTGCTAATGATGTTTTTACGTACTCAGGTACTACAAGTCCTTTTTCAATTGCTTTCTTCGCAACTAGACCTGCTCCAATTAATACGTATGGGTTTGATGTATTTGTACAGCTTGTAATTGCAGCGATTGCAATTGCACCTGTTTTCATCGTTACTTCTTTATCTTCTAATGTAACCTTCACTTCTTTATCGAACTCTTGCTCATTAAATCCAAGTCCTTGTGTTCCAACTGGTGCTAAAACAGCTTTGTGGAACGCATCTTTCATATCTGAAAGTGGAATTAAATCTTGTGGGCGTTTCGGTCCAGAAAGGTTAGATTCGATTGTATTTAAATCAATTTCAACAAGATCAGTGTAGATTGGATCTTTACTATCTGCTGTATAGAATAAACCGTTCGCTTTACAGTATTCTTCAACAATACGAATTTGCTCTTCATCTCTACCTGTTAAACGTAAGTATTCTAATGAAATATCATCGATTGGGAAGAATCCACAAGTTGCGCCGTATTCTGGTGCCATATTTGAAATTGTTGCACGGTCAGCTAAAGGCATACTCTTTAGTCCATTACCGAAGAACTCAACAAATTTACCAACTACACCTTTTTGACGTAATACTTGTGTTACTTTTAATGCAACGTCTGTTGCCGTAGTACCACTTGGAAGTGTGCCAGTTAATTTCACACCGATTACTTCAGGTACTGGGAAGTATGAAGGCTGTCCAAGCATTCCTGCTTCTGCTTCAATACCACCAACGCCCCATCCAAGAACGCCGATACCGTTAATCATTGTTGTATGTGAGTCTGTTCCAACTAATGAATCTGGGTATGCAACTAAGTCACCTTCAGCATTTTTCACAGCATGAACAACTGGTGCTAAATATTCAAGGTTTACTTGGTGTACAATGCCTGTAGCTGGTGGAACTGCACGGTAGTTATCAAATGATTTTTGTGCCCAGCTTAAAAATTTATAACGTTCTTCATTACGTTTAAACTCTAAGTCCATGTTGAATGCAAGCGCGTCTGCCGTACCCGCTCTATCAACCTGTACAGAGTGGTCAATTACAAGGTCTACAGTAATTTCAGGATTAATTTTGTCAGGATCCCCACCCATGTCTGCCATTGCTTTACGAAGCGAAGCCAAATCAACAACAGCTGGAACACCAGTGAAATCTTGTAAAATTACACGAGATGGTTTAAATGGAACATCGATATCTTGCACATCTTTCGTTCCCCATTTCGCTAAATTTGTAACATGCTCTTCTGTGATTACACGTCCGTCTACTTGACGAAGTACTGATTCAAGTAAAACTTTCACGGAATATGGTAATTGAGATACGTTGCCAACCCCTGCATTTTCAAGCGCTTTCAAATCATAATAATGATACGTTTTTCCATCTACTTCAAAAGTTGCACGTGATTGAAATGGATTATGTTTGACCATTATGTTTCCCCCCTGTTAAACGTGACTAAGTTGTCTGAATATAAAATGTAGACAAACTTTTCAATACCTTACGATAATATCTTATTACAACTTTCTAAATAAGTAAATAATAAGAAACTTATAGATTATCATAAGTTTTCTTTATGTTTCTAAATTTGAATAGCTTTCATGCTCCTTATGAATACTATTATCATAAAGTAAAGTGCTCTATCAGCGATTTACTTACAGTTCATACATACTATGAACTGCTCATCATTCAACATACAAAAAATGTTATAGAGGTGAAATAAAATGGGTAAAAGAAAAGCAAATCATACTATTTCAGGAATGAATGTTGCATCTGCACAAGGACAAGGAACTGGTTACAATGAAGAATTTGCAAACGAGCCTTTAACTCCAGCAGAGCGACAAAATAATAAGAAACGTAAAAAGAACCAGTAAAGAAAAATCCCAAAAGGTCTATTTTCCTTTTGGGATTTTTTCTAATGTTTATAACGTAGTAATTCCGAAACCGTTACAAATCGATAGCCCTGCTTTTTCAACTCAGGTAAAATTTTTGCTAGCGCTGCTACCGTTTGACTACGATCATTTCCTCCATCATGTAACAATACAATATCGCCACTTTTAGCATTTTTCACTACATGATTTACAATGGATTCGACCCCTGGATCTGCCCAATCACGTGGATCTTGATGCCATGACCATAGAACAGTTTGATAACCAGCTTCTTTCGCTGTTTTAAATACAGCATCGTTAATATATCCACCAGGAGGACGGAATAGCAAAGGTTCTTTCACCCATTTTTCAAAAAATTTCTTTCCATCTAAAATATCATTTTCTAATTTTTCATCTGACGAATTACTCGCATACAAATGATTCATCGTATGATTTCCAATTTCATGTCCCTCTTTTAACACTTGTTTCACTAAATATGGATTGCGCTGAACTCGAAATCCAATCATAAAAAATGTCGCTTCAGCCTTATATTGACGTAATAAATCTAAAACTTGCGGTGTATATGTTGGATCTGGCCCATCATCAAATGTAATTGCAATAATTTTTTCATTATTAGGTACTTCCCATGTTACATAACCAGTTGGTTCTAACTCTTTTCTGAGCAACATTTTCGCTTCCACTTTTTCCACTTGAAATATATGTACTGCGCATAATAAAGAAAAAACTATTAAAAGAATTTTCTGTTTTAACATAACGTTCACTAAAGCAGCAAGGTTGTCGAATAGACAACAACCTCATTTACTTTTCTAATTGATCTACATTTCGCATTATATTTTGGAGATTATTTTCATATTGCTCAAGTTGTGGACGTTGTGTTTCTGAAGCTACCTCTAGTGCATTTTGAATTTGTTCATATGCTTCCTGAACCTCTTGGCGTAACTCTTTTAAATCATGACCATAGTTAGGGTCATTCTTCACAATATTATTAAATGCATTTTCTGCTTGTGTAACTCCTTGCTGTGCCGCTTGAAAGGCTTGTTGCTTATCTTTATGATATGGCATTATATAATCCCCTTTCTATAATAGTTAGTCCCCTTTATCTTTACCTTTTTTTCTAAAAACATTCTTGTATAAAATCGTCAACTTCTCTCATTCTAAAAAGAAAGAGGAGGTGTCACATATAATGAGTAAAAACAATCGTGAATCTAAAGAAAAAAAAGGACAACCTGAGCCATTAAGCGGATCTCATAAAGTAAAAAACCGTAACCATTCACGCCAAAAAAAACATGCACATCATGATATGTAATAAAAAATATTCACATACCGTGCACATTCAACATAAAATGTTTGTATTTCATCATTTATTCTTCACCTCTGTTTCATTCATGCATAACATGATATGAATTGATATTTTACGGAGGGTGTCTTACATGGGCAAGAAAAAGAAGAATTGTCTTTTTCATGTTGATGGTTTCGAAGAATGGATGGATCAATTTTGTTCCGATTCTTATAGTAACTTTAGCTTTCCAAATCAAATTCACATCGACCTTTGCGAAACCGAAGAAGAATATATTTTGGAAACAGATGTACAAAATGTCACTGAACAAAATGTACTCATTAAAAAGTTAGAGACAGGCCTAGCTATATGCATACTTCATAAAAACATTTCCTTACAACGAACAATCCCTTTACCTACTACTATCATTTATAAAAAGATGCTAGCCTGCTTAGAAAACGGATTTTTAGCCATTCATATTTCCAAAAATGAAGTTGCTGATAAGCATGAAAAAAAAGTTCTTTTTTCAAATTAAGAGTTAATATAATATAAACTAAGCCCCAGTTGGTTACTGGGGCTTATGTTATTTCGCATGCATTTCTATATTAGAATTTGCATCATATCTTTTTTTCGATAAACCTTTTGTAACTAAAAGCACAGGAAATGCCACAGTTGAAAATATAGCTAGTGCTGAAAATACTACAAACCCATTTTGGTAGCCGTAGTAATCGAGAAGTACTCCTCCAAACCACGGACCTATTACTGCTCCAATTCCCGAAAAGCCCATCGCACCGAAGTATGTTCCTTTTAGATGCGCAATAGCAATATCATCAATAAATACATCCGTCATCGAAAACATTAAGACTTCTCCAATTGTAAAAATAATTGTACAAACGGCAGCACTTAGCATAGATTCTACTATTCCAAAGCCAAATAATCCTCCGCTTACAAATAAAGTCCCCACCATAATTGATGTTAACGGTGTATACTTTTTGCACATTTGAATAACAGGGTATTGGATAATCACTACAACAATCGCATTTAAAGCTAACATATATGAAAATAATTTCACTCCATCCTGAAATATATGTGCATTTGCAAAATATTGAGATACTGTTGTCGTTAAGTGAGAAAAACCACAATTACTCAAAATAATACCGACTAAAGCAACTAAAAATACGACATCCTTTCGCAAAATGCGAATTGCATTTAACATTGTGACAGGTTTTTCTGTATTTATTTTCTTTTTTTCAATTGGATACTTCTTAAATTGGAATGCTAATATAGCTGTATATAGAATGTACACTCCAGCTGCTACTAAAAAAGGAATTGTAGATTTTGCGCTTCCAATCTGTAATCCGACAAGAGGGCCAATCGCCACTCCAACATTGATTGCACCGTAACGCAAATTATATACGAGTAAACGATACTCTGGTTTCGTTAAATCTGATAATAATGCTCTTGATGTTGGCTCAAAAAACGACCTACATAATCCATTTAAAGCGTTTAATAAAAAGAAACTTAAAACATGATCCGCAAGTGAAAAACCTATAAACACAAAAATCCAAACAATCATGGACCAGAGCATAATCGTTTTCCGGCCAAATCGATCTGATAAATTCCCTCCGATAAAACTAGCAAAAACACCAACAAGTGCACTCGTTCCGATAATAGCACCTGTCATTCCAGCTGATACACCTTTAACAGTCGTTAAATAAATTGCTAAAAAAGGAATGCTCATTGACGTGGCGAACCTCGCAAATAAAGTCCCTATTATAATTGTCATTCCTAACGGATGAATATTTTGTAACTTCCCCTTCATCACTAAACCTACTCTCCCCGTTCTTACATAAAAAAAGAAAGCAAAGGATCTGCTTTCTTTTCCTTTTTCTATACTTGAGCTGTTGATACCCGAGTTGTTCTCGTTATGTCCATATCAATTCCATATGTGAACTGTAATTCTTTACACACATCTTTAATTAAGATTGCGACATTATACTTTTCATTAAATTGTAAAACTATGTTTTCTACTTCTTCATATGTATACTTATATTCCCCTGTAATGACACTTTTTAAATCAAAGCATTCATTTATACAAAGTTGCACAAGTAGTTGGTCATATTTCTCTATTACATCTTCTTTCTTCCACAGTAACTCTTTTACATATAACCGATCAAACTTCACACTTTCTCGATTACAATCCGTTAAAATCCGGGTCATTTCATTTAATTCTCGATACAATTCAGAAATATTTTTACTTAAACTAAGAAGTTTATCTACGCCGTTTTCATATAACATATTCATTCCACCCCCGCATTTTCTTTTTCTTATTATAGCAAGAAAATTCTAAAAATAGTTTCTTTCTTCTGAAATATTAGGAAACTAATTTCAATTGCTTTACAATGAAACTAGTGAACGCGAAAGGGGAAAGAAAATTGGAGCAAAAATTATATTACACTGACGCTTATAAGCAAGACTTTACTACAAAAATTATAAAGCAAGATTATGATAAAGACGGTAACTTATACGTCGTTTTAAACGAGACCGCATTTTATCCGACAGGTGGCGGACAACCGCATGATACTGGCACATTAAATGATATCGATGTAATCAATGTAGAAGAGATACATGGGGAAATTCGTCACTTCATTGTAGAAAAATTACATACAGAAGAAGTAGAAGGTAAAATCAATTGGGAGCGCCGTTTTGATCATATGCAGCAACATGCGGCTCAGCACATTTTATCTGCTGCTTTTTGGGACCATTTTAACATACCTACGATTGGATTCCACCTTGGTAAAGAAACGGTAACAATTGATTTAGAAATAGAAAATCTTCATACAGAAACGGTTGAAAAAGCAATAAACATTGCCAACAAAATTGTTTTCGAAAACCATCAAATCCATATCGAGTGGATGAACTTAGAAAAAGCGAAAACATTCCCCCTTCGCAAAGAACCGACTATGACAGAAAATATACGGGTTGTTATTATCGAAAACTTTGACTACAACGGCTGTGGTGGAACGCATCCGAAACGAACTGGTGAAGTTGGTCCTATTCAAGTACTAGGATGGGAGCGCAATAAAGGTGGTATACGCTTAACGTTTATCGCTGGTTGGCGTACACTTAAATTAATGGGACAACAGCAACAAATTATGAAAGATGTTTCTAAACAATTAAACAGTAGCGAAACTGATATTCCAGCAAAAGTGGCGCAACTGCTTACTTCTCAAAAAGAAAACGAAAAAGCAATACAAACAATGAATGAAAAATTATTATTTGCAGAGGCAAATGAACTACTTCTACAGCCCATAAAAATTCATGCTGACATACTTATTTCTAAAGTATTTACAAATCGTTCTATGCAAGAAATCGCAAAGCTTTCCGCTATTATTACAGAACAACAAGAGCATGCAATTACGTATTTCGTCATCGAAAATGATGACAAACTACAATGTATTCTCGCTTGCGGAAAATCAGTATCACTCGATATGAATGCTCTTTTAAAAGACGCTCTTCCTACAATCGAAGGAAAAGGTGGCGGAAATAAGAAGAGTGCTCGCGGTGGCGGGAGAGCAATTATGAGCGGAGATGAATTTTTAAATCAGCTTGTTTCTTCTTTACAGTCGGCGGTGTAAAGCATTTTTAGTAAGGATAGCTAACAGCTATCCTTACTCTATACTTACAAACCAATATTTTGTTTCAATCCTTGGTAACTCCCTGCATTTGAAAAACCTTCACTTATAAGAGTTATAAAAGTTTCCGAAAAACCATAATGACTTAAATCTTTAATCGGCACCATTTGCACATCATGAATTGGATTATGATCAAATTCATTAGAGGGTAACATAATTTCCCCTGTAAGCTTTTCAAGTAGAAATGTAATATGTAATAAAGATAGACTGGCATCCGGTTTATCACAAACATAGAGTAGCTTCTTAATTTTAACTTCTAATCCCGTTTCTTCTCTCATTTCTCTAATCATCGCCTCTTCTAACATTTCACCATTCTCCACTCTTCCTCCAGGTAAAGACCAATTCCTATTAGCAACTTTTTGCTTTACTAGCAATAATTTTTCACCTTCAATTAAAATTCCCGTAACACGAACTTGCATTACATTTTCCATATGTAATCTCCTCTTCCCATTATATTTACAAATTACCCCTTCCATAAAAAGAACGTACGTTTTATAATTGAAGAAAATTATGGAAGAAAGTAGTTGTTACATTCATGCGTCCACCTTTAACAAAGTCTATATCACTTGAAGATTTCCAAAACTATTATTGGTTAAAAGCAGAACTCCAAACATTTTGTCGTGAGAATGGGTTGCCAGCTAGCGGCTCTAAGATTGAAATAACCGATTGTATCTCACATTATTTAACTACGGGGAAAGTCTTAAAAAACAGCTCTGGGCAAAAAGTGCGTAAAGCTTCCCTCTCTTATAAAGACCTTTCTCTTCAAACGATTATTACTAACAATCACCGCTGTAGCGAAGATGTTCGTGCTTTTTTCAAAGAAAAAATCGGAACAAACTTCCGCTTTACAGTAGCTCTTCAAAAATTTTTCAAAGAGAATGTTGGAAAAACATATGAAGACGCGGTAGCTTTTTGGCATGAAGAAAACGAACGAAAAAAAGACCCTACATACAAAACAACTATCGGTGCACAATTTGAATACAATCGCTTTACTCGTGACTTTTTCGAAGATCCAAATAATAAAGGGAAAGCAAAAGCTGATGCGATTGCTGCTTGGAACGAAATGAAAGCGAAGCCTGGTAGCAATATTTATGTTCCTCAAAAAGTAGAAAACTAGTTACCTCGCTAGTCTTCTACTTTCTCAAATAATAGCGCAATCCCTATCCCGCCTCCAATCCCTACTGTAGCAATTCCATATTTCATAGACTCTCTTTGTGCCTGATAAAACAAACGTGTTACAAGCATAGCACCAGATGCACCGTACGGATGACCGAGCGCAATTGCTCCACCATTTACATTTACTTTTTCGTACGGAATTTGTAACTCTTTTGCGCAAGCAACAACTTTTGAAGCGAACGCTTCATTTATTTCAAAATAATCGATGTCCTCTACTTTTACATTCATTTCGTTTAATAATTTGTTTACCGCAAATATCGGACCAGTCCCCGGAAGATTTGGATTTACTCCCACTACAGCACTATGAACGAAACGAAGAACAGGCTTGTATCCTAATTTTCGTGCTTGCCCCTCTTTCATTACAAGAACGGCACATGCTCCATCATTTACACCGCACGAATTACCTGCCGTTACTGTACCATTTTGTAAAAATGCGGGCTTTGTTCTTTTAATCATTCTTTCATAATTCATTTCTCGTTTTATAGCTTCGTCAAAAGATCCATTAAACGAAAGTATCTCATCTTGTAAATATCCATTCTCTAATGCTTGCAGTGCCCGTTTATAACTAAGGCAAGCATACTCGTCTTGCATTTCTCGCGTTATATTATAACGCTCTGCAACATATTCAGCCGCCACTCCCATATTAGGATCACCAATTGTTTCTGGTGAAAATCGCGCTCTATTTTGAAAAGGTGATGTACTTGTACTCTCTACTCCTCCTGCAATATAACAATTACCTGCGCCGCCTTGAATGAAATGACATGCAGTACGAATCGCTTCCAATCCGGCACCACATTGCCGGTCAATCGTTACACCAGGAATATGATAACCAAGTCCTGCCGCTAAAGCAGATAATCTCGCAACATTCCCTCCCGGCCCCACAATATTCCCTAACATGACATCGTCTATTTCTCTCTCAATTCCTTTACTTAAAAACGTAAGAAGCGGCGTTACTAATTGCTGAACTTCATAATCTTTCAACATCCCATTCTTCTTACCAATAGGTGTCCTTTTTGCTTCTACAATAACCGCTCTATTCATATATTTTCTCCAGGTTTTCAATCATATTTTTTGCTGCCATACGAGCGATTTTCCCGCTATTTGTATACGGTATTTCATCTACAAAATGCCATTCTTTCGGTATTTTAAACGAGGATAATCGTTGTAAGCAAAAACTTTTTAATTGTTGCTTCGTAGCACTTCCTTTTACGATGGCGACAGGTTTTTCACCCCAATAACTATCTTTCACGCCAACTACAACTATTTCATCAACAGCTGTATGTTCATGTAATACACTTTCTATTTCTTCTGGGAAAATATTAATTCCTCCAAATAAAATCATATTCTTCTCTCTACCTACTATATATATAAACCCTTCTTCATCTTCATAACCTACATCTCGCACTGTCATCCAGCCATCCGCAGTCAACTCTGGAACTAAAACCTTATCCAATATGTAGCCCATAAAAAACTGATCACTTTTCACATAAACAGTTCCTATCTCGCCTTTCTGTACTTCTTCTCCTGCTTCGTTACATATTCGAACTTGCACATTGTGACAAGGTTTTCCTACTGAATTTGGCCTTCTATCACTCTCTTCATCAACTAGTGCTGTTACAAAACTTAGTTCCGATGCACCGTAAAATTCATATTTTTGCGCATAAGGAAATATACTCTTTATTTTTTCTTTCGCTTCAGCTTCCCATTTCGCTCCTGACGAAATAATTTTCATTCCATTTTTTATTACTCTATTTTCTTTATATAAAGATTCTAGCATTGTCGGAACTGTATACATGACCGAAACGTGTTCCGTTTCTAACTTATCCAGCACTTGATCTGGAATAAACTTTTTCATAATATGCACCGTTTGCCCTACATATAATGCACTTATTGCGCCGTATAAAAAAAGAGAATGAACGAGCGTCCCAGCTATTAAAATAGAATCTTCTTTTTTCATATGAAAGTCATGTATATTGCAATCAAAACTATGAACCCACGATTGTTGTGCACGTAAAAATGCTTTCGCCTTCCCAGTCGATCCCGATGTAAATCCCATATAAAACGGAGCATGTTGTACATCTTTTACAGGGGCATATGCAGGCAGATAGTTCTCTATCATTCTTCTCCACTCATCAATTTCAATTACTTTTCCTTCTTCATCCGGTAGATCATTTACCTTATATCGCTCTGTCACAATCATAGCTGGGTTACTGATCGCAATTCTTTCTTTGAGCTCATCCTCTTTCCACTTTATATCTAACGGCACACAAACCCATCCGGCCATAGTAGCACCAGCAAATAGTTGTAAAAACTCTATACGATTTTCTAATAGGATTGCTATCGTTTTATTCTGCGATTCTTTTTCATTCAACCAGTTTTCTACTTTACATACTGACTCAAACCACTCTTTATATGTTAATACTCGATCATTTTCCTTTATTGCTATTTTATTTGTTTGTAAAGAGGCATACTTTTTATATTCTTTTGTAATCCCCATTTGAGACGTCCTTTCTTTACAAAATAATAAAAAGAAACACGCAATAAACGTGTTTCTTCTCTTTCTTATCCCGCATTTGTATATTTCCCACTCTTGAGAGCAGGCGTAATAATATGTTTCAATGAACGATGTAATTTCGTTACAAGAATTGCTGCTATAATCGCTTTTATGCAATCACCTGGTAAAAATACGACACTCACTTTCATCGTCTGCCATATAGAAATATCCATTACGAATGCTTGTACAATGATACCAAATACATAAACTACGAAAATACCACCAATTATATTAATACATAATACCTTTATTATAGAAACTTCACGTAAACGCTCAATTAAATAACCAATGACAAACGCTCCAACGACATAACCAAGTAAATATCCTGCACTTGGCCCAACAAATACGCCTGGACCACCGCGTCCACCAGCAAGTAATGGTGCTCCAACTCCAACTATAAGTAAGAAAATAAGCTGACTTAACGCACCAAGACGTGATCCTAATAATCCACCAGCAAGCATAACACCGAGTGATTGTAATGTAATCGGAACTGGTGTAATAGCAAGAGCAATTGGAGGTATTAACCCTAACACTCCCATAATAGAACTAAATAAAGCGACGAAAACTAAGTTTTTTGTATTCATATTTGCTTCTCCTATTTGTAAACTTAAAATGATTTTTAGATAACATATTATAGGAGTTATATTATCTTTCTATTTAGTATTTGTCAACTTATTTTAAATATAGGTTTACAATTTTTTTTCAATTATTTCTCCTTATGCAAATGCTCAAGTTCTTTCCGAAGCGCCTGTTTTAAAAACTTCCCAACAGATGTTTTCGGAATTTCCTGCATAAATACAATATCGTCTGGTAACCACCACTTTGCAAACTGTGGTTTTAAAAATTCATATAGTTCTTCTTTTGTAACAGTGCTATTTGCCTTTTGTACAACGCAGGCAACTGGACGCTCTTGCCACTGCGGGTGTGGAACTGCAACAACGGCCGCTTCAAATATAGCATCATGTGCCATTAAAGCATTTTCAAGGTCAACTGAGGAAATCCATTCTCCCCCGCTTTTAATAACATCTTTCGTACGATCAACAATTTTCACGCAGCCTTCCTCGTCAACTGTAACAACATCACCAGTATATAACCAACCGTCTCGGAATCCTTCGACAGTACGATCATCGTTATAATAGCTTTCAGCAATCCAAGGTGCTCGTAAACATAACTCTCCCATCTCAGTACCATCCCACTTCACTTCACCGTTTGTACCGACTACTTTCATCTCTACACCAGGGACAAGATATCCTTGTTTTGAGCGGATTTCTAATTGCTCTTCATATGATAATTCTGTTTCATAACTTTTTAAACGTGCAAGTGTTACGAGTGGGCTTGTTTCAGTCATACCATATGCATGTACGAAAGGAACATTATATTTTTGTTCAAATGCTTTAATAACGCTTTTCGGTGCAGCAGCACCACCGCATAATATTCTCGTTATACTAGATAAATCGTAACTATTATTTTCTAATTCTTGTAATACACCGAGCCAAATTGTCGGCACACCTGCTGCTATCGTTACTTTTTCAGCTTGAATCATCTCTAATAAAATTTTTGGAGTAAACATTGGTCCTGGCAGAACTTGTTTAGTTCCAAACCAAGTAGCTGCAAAAGGAAGTCCCCAAGCGTTCACATGGAACATCGGTACAATTGCCATCGCCGCATCACTTTCCGATAAAGCAGCTGTATCCGCTAAACCGAGTGCCATACAATGCAGTACAGTACTACGATGCGTATATACAACACCTTTTGGATTCCCTGTAGTCGCTGACGTATAACACATACCAGCAGGTGTATTTTCATCAATATCTTTTACAAATTGGAAATTTGGATCGCCTTCTTCTAATAGTTTTTCATAATGATATACAGGTTCTAGCGTAGTATTTGGAAGTTCATCTTTATCAGTCATAATAATGTAGGCTTGTACAGTTGATAATTGTGATTGAATATTTTCAACGAGTGGTACGAGATCTTCATCTATAAGTAGAATGCGATCTTCTGCGTGCTGAATAATGTATGAAATATGTTGAGGAGATAAACGAATATTAATTGTGTGCAAAACAGAAGCAATACCAGGAATAGCAAAATAAGCTTCCACATGTCGATGATGATTCCACGCTAACGTTCCTATACGCTCACCTTCTTTAATTCCTAATTTTTTTAACGCACTAGAAAGCCTTCTCGTCCTTTCACCTAACTGCTTATACGTTAACGTCGTAATTGTATCATGTGTCCGTGAAACAATTTCTTTCTTTGAAAACAGTTTTTCTGCTCTTTCCATCATAGAACTAATTGTTAGCGGTACATTCATCATCATATTGGTTATATCCCCCTTTAAAGCGTTTTCATTTTTCGTTCATTATAACAGACTTCTACAAATGATTACGACATTTTTCTGTATTTTCTGAATTATTTCTTTGGAAATAATTCAGAACGATAAAAAACATGTTTTGAATACATTGATTCGAAACATGTTTTTTATTTTTTATAAACTATCTACCTTTTTCCTTACTTTCTTTTTCAATTTAAAAATAAAACGATTACTGTATTCCTTATTTTCTACTAAAATCCGATACGTCTCTAACACTCCTAACACACGTACAAAAAGATAAACTCCGATAGCAATAAGTACAACACAATAAGGGTAATACTGCACTAATTCTCCTGAAGTTATATGCTTTTTCTCAAACAAAAACGGAATCGCTCCTGCTGCAATAAAACAAAATCCAACGATCACTACTGACGCATACTTCTTCTTAATAGTCGCATATCTTTTTGTCAATTCTTTTAGAAAGTTTTGATCAAATAGTAGTTCTTCCTTTTTCAATACATTGTATCGACTCTCTTCTATCGTTACAGGTGCCATCATTGCTCCGATCCCAAGCACTGCAATGATAATGACAAGAAACGTAGACATTGTTGCATTTTCTTTAAATAATAAGTACGGTATTGTAGATAAAATAAGCAAGCTAAATCCTAATGCAATATATTTAGAAATTTTTTGTCCATACACTACATACCCTTCTGCCATTTCCTTACTTACATAATAACCATTTTCCTTTTCGTTACTTTGCTCAGCAGTTTCTTTTAATAAATAGTCAAGTGATACTTCAAATACATTTCCAATCATTATTAACTTTTCAGTTTCAGGAAAACCTTGACCGTTTTCCCATTTACTAACCGCTTGCCTTGTTGTGTTTAATTTTTCAGCTAATGCTTCTTGAGAAAGGCCCTTTTCCTTTCTTAATTTAAAAAGCTTTTCACCAAATCCCATATGTGTGTCCCCCTTTGTTTTCTTACCTAAATTGTATGTAAACATTGCCTTTATCTCTATCTTCCCGCGGTTGCACTTTGTCAACTTACGGTTGCGAATGTGTTATATAGTGGTTTTGTATACGATTTAGCTATTATTCTTCTATGATTATGGCGTTAATAAACCACCTCTCTCAATAACCAATTATAATAATTAAAGGTAATTATTGTTATAAAAAAACAAAAAACTCCTTTATTCATTTAAAGGAGTTTTAAATATGAAATATTCCAAGAGGAGCTGTTTTTTCTTCCTCCTACTGCCTCACAATTTCTTCTATATATTTTTATGTGTCATATAACGAACCATGTACAGTATATGTTTTCATCTCTTTATCTGAGGCATACTCATATATATGTAAAATATTACTCTTATTAACTTTTCTAATAAAGTCACTTCCCAATAATCATAACGGCTTCTGCTTAAACTTTTCATAATGTCGTACTTTTAATAGAAGGATATTCCCGCAATCTGTACAAATATAAGCATCCACCGGTGAAGATGTGAACATCGTTTCCTTTTTCCGTATTTGTGCATATCCGACAAACTCACCTTCTCCTATGTTTTGAGAACCACAATTAGAGCATGCCTGCACGGCTTTTTGTTTCATGAGAGCACCACCTTTAATCTGTTTCCACTCCCTTCGACAGCTCACTTCCATTTCCCTTCCAAAAAACCTCTTATTCTCTCACATTTCAACAGGAATCTCAAAACAAAAATCGTATATATACCATGAAATATATTTATTAATGGAGGAATTTTATGACTACTGTTATAACACTCGATATAGCCACAGAAATTGAAAACGCAGAAATACATATGCTCTCTTCTAGACTAAAAGCATTACAAGCATTAGCTGAAAATCCAATGCAAGTACAAATGAAAAAGTTCGGGAGTGCCACTGCCTTTTCATCAAAAATAATTGCTGGTCCAGCTTTTAATACGGTAAAAGGTATTACATTTACAAATACAGATGAGATAGATGAAATCGTCTCTTATTATCAATCGCTACAAATCCCTTGTCGTTTTGAAATTACACCCGCTCAAGGTACAGCCAAATTATTTCAATACTTATCTCAAAGAGGATTTTACCAATCCAGCTTCCATACCGCTTTATATAGTATACCGAGAGAAGACCCTTCCCTTCTTCCTTCTAACATTTCAGTACGCGAACTAAAAGAAAATGAATTTCATATTTTTGCAGACATATACGTACGCGGATTTAACATGCCATCCTTTACAAAAGATGGCGTCCATCAAAATAACGAAATTCTCTACAATAAACCTGGCTGGCATTTTTTCATAGCCGAAGTTCAAAACACTCCTGCGGGTATTGGTGTCCTGTATATAAATAATGGGATTGCATCATTAGCTGCTTCTGCTACTTTGCCAGAATTTCAGCGTAAAGGCTGTCATACTGCATTAATTCAAAAACGAATAGAGACGGCTATTGAATCCAACTGTAACTTAGTAGTTGGACAAGCAAAGTTCGGTAGCAGCAGTCAAAATAATATGGAACGTGCCCATATGAAAATTGCTTATACGAAATCAATATGGACTGCAAAAGACATGTAATTTACATTCTTTCTCTTCTCATTACAATTTTATACATTTTATGACACTTTCTTTTCTATCCCATTAATCATTTGAATATTCAAACTATATTTGTTACGCTATTACTAGATACATCATTCAACTTGCACTATGAAAAGAGAATTCTAATCAAACTACAAGGAGGAGAAATGTATGACTAAACATGATCATGGTTTAAAAGAAAAAGTAGAAGGTGCTATTGATAAGGTAAAGGGTGAAGTAAAAGAAGTTGTTGGGAAAGTAACTGACAATAAGAAATTACAAGCTGAAGGAAAATGGGATAAGGTGAAAGGCACTGCTAAAGATACAGTTGGTAATGTGAAAGAAAAAGTACATGAATATAAAGAACATAAGAAAGAAAAATAAAAAAGAGCCCATCGGCTCTTTTTTATTTTCCTTCATTCTTCTCTAACACGTATAAATCTTCTTCAATATTCGTTAATTTCTCACTTACAAGCTTTCTTGCATCTCCAATTGCTTGATTGTATGCAAATGGTCCAACTAATTTAATCATCTCTTCTATTAAACGCTCTGCTTGGAAACGTCCAATTTCATCTAAATCTTCTTCCATGAAAAATTGCTGAATTTGTGCTACAAGCTCTTCTTTTTTATCATTTGGTATTTTTATATTCATCATCGTTGTTACTCCTCTATATTTAAGATAATATCTTCCTTAACTCTACCATAGAAAAACGATTACCAGGACAGCTTTTTGTAACTCCTTCTAACTCCCTATGACCGAGTATATTCTCTTTCTTTATAGCAAATTGCTTCATAAATATTTTACATAAAGAATATAATGCATTCACTTGTGCAGGAGTTGGATCGTATTTATCAAAATTTCCCGTCATACATATTCCAATTGTATGGCGGTTATGATCTTTCGCATGCGCTCCAATATGTAAACCTCGTCCTTCCACTACAGTTCCGTCCTCTTCGATAAAATAGTTGTAACCAATCCCGCTCC
This sequence comes from Bacillus cereus group sp. BfR-BA-01355, assembly GCF_022663675.1. Taxonomy (NCBI): domain Bacteria; kingdom Bacillati; phylum Bacillota; class Bacilli; order Caryophanales; family Bacillaceae; genus Bacillus; species Bacillus cereus group sp. BfR-BA-01355. The sequence goes on along the minus strand of NZ_JAKUFY010000017.1, from coordinate 37,175 downwards.
ACCCTTTTACAGTTTGATGAAATTCATGCGTTTTATACACGTCCCATCCATCTTCAGCTGTATGGTGAATAATCAGTTTGTTTACTTTTTCTAAAGGAACTAATTCATCTTGAAATGTTAGATTGACACGTTTAATTTCCATTTGAACTGCCTCCTCTTAAAAATCAATCATAATAATCGTTTTATCATCTGGTCTTATTCTCTTTTCCCCTTCCAGCTCTTCAATGATTGCTACATATTCGTTTATACTATTCTTTCTTATATATGCAACTGTTTGTTCGAGTGGCCAATCTGGGTGAAATAACCCGTCTGAACAAATAAAAATTCCACTCACTTCATCTATATGTAATTCACCATGTTGTAAATAATGTATCGCTTCTTTCATTCCATTTGCAACTGAATAACCATTTGGCATATTTGCAAGATAACGATTGTACTTTAACTGTTCTCGAACATCTTGAAAAACATGTTCCTCCGGGACAGATAAACCTTTCTTACGATCTTCTTCCCTCTTCCTTTTTGCTCGGTTACTAATTCCTTTAACTGTGTCTTTCGTTAATACTTGCATCGTTCCATTTTGAAAAGTTGCGACAATCATACAGTCCCCAAGCTGCGCATATTCAATTTTCTCACCATCTATTTGAACTGCCGCAATACATGTACACCACAAATGATCTTTCTTTCTCGTATCTACTTTATATTCCAACATTTTGCTTTGCAATGCTTCATTTGCTTTTGCAACTGCAAATCGTAACCTATGATTCTCTCGTAATGAAGTAAAATAACTTGCAAATAAATGCGAAGCGATGTATGCTCCATTATGTCCCTTTTCATTCTGAAACGAAACGAGAGGTGTTGCACCATCACATACACCATACATCCTTTTATTCTCATTACAAAAATAGGAATCCTCACATTCATGTTTTAACGGGCTTTTCTGTTGATACGTTTTTATCCTCATATCTGTATCCCCTTTCAAATTACGAAACACTCGAATTCTTTTGATTAATCTAATTTTCCGAAATAAACTGTTTTTCCCTAAAACTTTCAATATCATATATAATCTTGAAATAATATGAATTTTTCAGTGAAGGACGGGAAAGACATGGTCAGATTCCTTGGTGTTATTATCGGTTCTATTATTATCGCGATTGCCTTTAATCTTTTCCTTATCCCCCACAAAATTTTAAGTAGTGGAATTGGCGGAATTGCTATTATTTTAGGGATTGTAACCCCTGTAAACACAGGCATTATTAACTTTGTATTAAACTTACCTATTCTTATTTTAGGGTACATAGGTCTTGGAAAAAAAGTGATTTTCAACACAGTTGTCTCTGTAGTTGTATTATCTGTTGCATTATACTACGTTCCAGTAACAGTCGTAGCAACAGATCCATTGTTATCTTCTATCTTCGGAGGTGTCATCGCCGGAGCTGGTATTGGTCTTGTTTTCAACTGTAATGGATCCACTGGTGGATTTGATATTATCGGTATGCTTTTATCCCGCAAGCGAGACATTAAACTTGGCGGATTCCTTATTGTTTTAAATACAGTCGTTGTAATAATCGCAGGATTCTTCTTCACTTGGGATGTTGCACTTACAAGCTTACTTTCAATTTATGTAACTGGTAAAGTAATTGATGCTGTTCATACAAAACATCGTAAAGTTACACTTATGATTGTAACAAATGAAGCAGAAAAAATGAAAAAACAACTTCTTTCAACTGTTGTACGTGGAATAACGTTACTTGATGGCGAAGGCGCTTATTCAAGCGAGAAAAAGCGTGTACTTATGACGGTCGTTTCTCGTGAAGAATTAGCAAGTATGAAACTAACAATTTCTGAAATCGACCCGAATGCATTCGTTAATATTACAGAAACTGTAGAAGTATTAGGACTTTTCAGAAGAAGTTAAAGACTAGGTGGGAATCCACCTAGTCTTTATTTTGCATAAATTCAATTCGGTTTCCAAATGGATCTGATACGTAAAACCGAATTACATCTGGCCGTGCATAATCATCAATCACTTTAACACCTTGCTCTATCAGTGTTTGCTTAAATTCATTAATTTCATTCACATAAAAAGCTGGATGAGCCTTTTTAGCTGGTGTAAAGTTCCGCTCCACACCAATATGGATTTCTTGATTTCCACACTTAAACCAACATCCACCTCGTTTTTTCAACTCTTCTGGCTTTGGAATTTCTTCCATACCAATTGTATTCCCATAAAAATCACGTGCCTCTTCTTCACACCCTACAGGTGCAGCTACTTGCACGTGATCAATCCCTCTAATATAATTTTTCATATTCCATCCCCTCCTCTACCCTTATGTTATAACGAAAGCATTTCAATGTAACTTACAAAGAAATAATAAAACGATATAAGATTCTCTTATTACTGCATTATATGTTTTTAGTAAAAAAAGAAAATAAATTCAATTCTGTAACTTCATTTTTTATAGAAATATAGGTTATACCTATATTATAGTTATGAATAGACAAATCTTTTTAGATGCTAGTTGTACGGAGGAAATATTATGAGTCGTAAAAAAATTTCATCAACTCAAAGAAAACGTCATCCGAGCATTTCTGGACGTTTGCGAAACCATATGCACGATCGTTCATTAACAGAAATGTACGCATCTCTGTTCGAACACAATCCTGATAGTATTATTTCACTCAATTTAGAGGGCACTATTTTACATATTAATCCTTCTGCTGAAAGAATACTTGGTTACACTTCTTTAGAATTAGGACGTAAAAATATTACCTCTATTTTAGAAGCTCATATTTCTGAGCAAGTATTACAAAATATAAAGAATACTGAAGCGGATAATCAACAAGAGTATATCTTATCTATTTATCATAAAAATGGATTCTTATTAGATGTTGTGACAAAACTAGTTCCTATTTTTGTTCAAAATCGTCTTACTGGCGTATATGCTATTATGAAGCCGCTTGAAAAATCAGAAAGAATTGAGAATATGCTAAAAGAAAGTGAGAAGAGATTACGTACATTAGTAAACTCCATGCCTGCCTTTGTTATATTTAAAGATCATGAAGGGCGCTGGCTTGAGGCAAATGACTACGCACTTTCTTGCTTCAATTTCCATCATGTACCTTACCATGGGAAAAAAGATAGCGAACTCATTCAATATAATGAAGCATACCGAGAAGCTTTTTTACATTGTGAAGAAATTGATGAACTCGCATGGCAACAAAGACAAATTCTTCATGGCGAGGAATTTATTATACATAGAGATGATTTCGATCTAATCTTAAGTATATCAAAAGTCCCGCTTTATCATCCTGACGGTTCTCGCAAAGGTCTTATCGTGATGGGGAGAGATGTTACTGAGCTAAAAGAAACTGAAAAGTTATTACGAAAATCTGAGAAGCTCGCAGTAGTCGGACAACTGACAGCTGGAATTGCCCATGAAATTCGAAATCCACTCACTTCTCTAAAAGGTTTTCTAACGTTGCTCCTCCCTGAAATAAATGAGGAGCAAAAATGGTATATCGATGTTATGTTAAGTGAGATTTCACAAATGGAATCCATCACGAGTCAATTTATGGCGATGTCTAAGCCACAAGTATTATCTATCCAAACTTGTAACATACAAACTTTAATTGAAGAGGTAGTTACATTTATTTTACCGACTGCAATTATGCATAGCGTTCATATCATCATGGATCATTTTGATTACGTATATGATATTCAATGTGACGGTAACCAATTAAAACAAGTTTTTATAAACATATTAAAAAATGCGATAGAAGCGATGCCAAATGGCGGAAATATTTTCATTCAAACAAAACCATTAGAGGATAATTTCATCTTAATACGAATTATCGATGAAGGTTGTGGCATTCCAGAAGATCGTATCTCCCGTCTAGGCGAACCTTTTTATAGTTTAAAAGAAAAAGGCACAGGACTAGGATTAATGATGTGTTACAAAATAATTGAAGAACATCATGGTAAATTACACATTTCAAGCGAATTAAATAAAGGTACGATTGTTGATATTGAGCTACCACTTTCTTCATCTCATCTTGCAATCCAGTCTTAAATAAAAAAGAAGCATCTGCTAATCGTTAGCAGATGCTTCTTTTTTAAAATGCTTTGTCATACCACTCTTTTGCTTTTTCTACTTCACCCATCGTTAATTGATGCCCTCGATTTTCCCAATGTATTGTTACATTCGCGTTTGCATTTTCTAATAGTACCTTCAATTCCTCGGACTCTGCTGATGAACAAATTGGGTCATTTGTCCCAGCAGCAATAAACACAGATTTCCCTGCTAAATTTGCTAATTGCATTCCTCTTCTTGGTACCATTGGGTGATGAAGCACAGCACCTTTCAATGCATTTTCGTAATGGAATAATAAGCTTGCTGCGATATTTGCCCCATTCGAATAACCGATAGCTACAATGTTATTTCTATCGAATTTATATTCTTTAGCCGCTTCATCTAAAAATTCATTTAATTCCTTCGTACGGAAAATTAAATCCTCTTCATCAAAAATGCCTTCTGCTAATCGGCGGAAGAAACGCGGCATCCCATTCTCTAACACATTTCCCCTAACGCTTAATACCGACGCTTCCGGATCAACTATTTCTGCAAGTGGTAGTAAATCTAATTCATTACCACCTGTGCCATGAAGTAATAACAACACTGGTTTTGACGTATCTTTTCCTTTTTGAAAAACATGTTTCATCATAATCCTTTTCCCCCTTCAATCACTTTAATCTAAATTTCTCACTTCAAATGGTAAAAGCGTTTGTTCAATCTGTTTTCTATGTTGTTCATATTGTTCCGGTAACTTTAATTCCTCACCCATCGTCTCTAACGATTCATCATGAGCGAAACCAGGAGGATCTGTTGCAATTTCAAATAAGATTTCACCATGTTCTCTAAAATAAATCGCGTTAAAATAATTTCGGTCTTGTACAGGAGTTACGTGATATCCAAAACGAGACATATGCTCTTTCCAGTCTAGCTGATCTGCATCGTCACTCGCTCTCCAAGCAATATGATGAACTGTGCCAACGCCCATTTGGCCACGACCGATTGTTGATAATTTCAAATCAATAATATTTCCAATGTCAGCAGAAGAACGGAATCGAACAAATTCACCCTCTTCTCCAATTTTCTCAAGACCCATAATATGTTCTAACAATTCAGCTGTTTTTTGAGGCTGTGCAGATAAAAGAACAGCACCTCCAAACCCTTTAATTGCTACTTCTGGTGTAACTTCTCCAAAACTCCAATTATTTAATTCGCCTTCTTCTCTTTCAACTAATTCTATATGCAAACCATGCGGATCATCAAATTCTAAATACTGCTCTCCAAAACGAGTCATTTTTGTATACGAAACATCGAATTTTTCTAATCTATTTTCCCAAAACTCCATTGCACCTTTTGGTACAACGTAAGACGTAATTCCTACTTGACCATCTCCAATAATACCTTGACGAGCACCTGCCCATGGGAAAAACGTAATAATTGTTCCAGGCTTTCCTCCTTCATTTCCAAAATAAAGATGGTACGTACCTGGATCATCAAAATTCACTGTTTGTTTCACTAAACGTAACCCCAATACACCAGCATAAAAATCTACATTTTCTTGTGGATGTCCTACGATTGCTGTAATGTGGTGAATTCCCATCGTTTTCTTTGTCATTTTCTCCGCCCCTTTTTATTTCATTTTAAAAACTTTTATTCATTAAAATTCATTATTCATTTTGTCCATACTGAAAAGTAAAATCCGTCATTATAATCTTATCTCGAATTCGAGATATTAATTATAATATCACACTTGAATGTCTACTTTATCAAAATCATCTCAAATTCGAGATAATTCTCAAAAAATATTTACTCTATTTAAAATCTGTATTCGTAACATAAATTATCTTGAACTCAAATTTATTATAAGTTACTTACTTTTAGTTGTCAACGAATTCCGTATTTTCATTTTAAATAAAAAGAGAGTAAACGCCAGTTTCGTTTACTCTCTTCGCTAATTATTTCGTTTCCTCTTCCAGCACTGCTTCCATCTCATTAAATTCACGATGAACTGCCTTAACGGGTTCTTTCGTTAATAAACTTACAACGATAACAGTTAATAAACTACAGAAGAATCCAGGTACCATTTCATACATAGTCGCTTTTAAACTTGGAATTTGTACCCATGCTATAACAACTACTGCACCAACAATCATACCTGCAAGAACGCCCCACTTATTCGTCCTTTTCCAATATAAACTTAATAAAATAGCTGGTCCGAATGCTGAACCAAATCCAGCCCAGGCATAACCTACAAGTGTTAAAATTGTATCACTTGGATGATACGCTAAAACAACTGCGATCATAGCTACTACTAATACTGATAATCTACCGATAAATACAAGTTCTCTGTCACTTGCGTTACGACGGAAAAATGTTTTATAAAAGTCTTCCGTTACTGCACTTGAAATAACAAGTAATTGTGAGGAAATACTACTCATAATCGAAGCCAAAATAGCTGATAATAAAAATCCTGTAATGTATGGATGGAATAAAATATTTGAGAATGTTACAAAGACCATTTCTGGGTCTTGTAATGTCGCATTATTTTTAGCATAATAAGCGATACCAATTAGACCAGTAAGCATTGCACCTATAATTGAAATCGTCATCCAACCGATACCGATTCTACGAGAAGTTTTTAAATCTTTAATAGAGGTAATTGCCATAAAGCGGACAATAATATGTGGTTGACCAAAATACCCAAGACCCCATGCTAAAAATGAAATAATTCCAAGTATTGTAGTCCCTTTAAACATATCTAAATGTGATGCATCAACTTGCTTAATCGTATTGAATGTTTCTGTTACACCACCGACATCCGTAAAAGCAACAATTGGCACTAGTACAAGCGCAATAAACATAATACACCCTTGCACAAAGTCCGTCCAACTTACGGCTAGAAAACCACCAAATAGTGTATACGCAACAACGACACCCACTGTTACAAATAAACCAATTTTATAATCAAGGTTAAAAGAATTTTCAAACAAACGTCCACCTGAAACTAAACCAGCCGACGCATAAAATGTGAAAAATACTAAAATGACGATAGCGGAGACAAAACGAAGTATTTTCGTACGATCTTTAAACCGATTTTCTAAAAAGTCTGGAATCGTAATTGAATCATTTGCCACTTCTGTATACGTTCGTAAACGCGGGGCAATGATTAAATAGTTTGCATAAGCACCTATTAATAAACCTATCGCAATCCATACACTTGATAATCCTGTTGCATACATCGCACCAGGTAATCCCATTAGCATCCAACCACTCATGTCAGAAGCACCAGCTGATAAAGCTGTAACTGCTGGACCGAGTCCTCTTCCGCCTAACATATAATCTGATAAATCGGATGTCTTCTTATAAGACCAATATCCGATATATAACATACCTGCCATATAAATAGCAAGCGAAACCATAATTTCAATCTTCACCAAATCTCTCCCTTAGCCCATAAGCCATTCAAAATTTCGAAAAATGACTTTTTCTATTTTCTTGTATTCGCTTATGGTTCCCTACCTTAACAAACATTTTTTGTTCTTTCAAGTGAACGAGCACTTTTCATTACATGTGAAAACCTTTATAAACGCCTTTATCCCAGTGGATTACAATGATTTTTCAAGAAATTTAAGTAAAAACATTCAGAAAATTAAACAATGTTTTTTTCACACCTTATTTTCATTCGTTTACCCGATAAATTTTAAAAGAAAAAGCCATACAAATGTATGACTTTTAGCTTATTGACATCTCAATTTTCTCTTTCTCTACATATACTTTACGAAATTTCATATAGCATCCAATACGCCAGGGTACTATATAACAAACCGCAAGAGTGTAGAAAAGAATGCCAATTGACTTTGGATCTAAACCTTGTAAATGTCTTCTAAAATAAGCACGTAAAAGAACGATAACTAAAAATGTAGCAATAAAAGCGATACTTTTTTTCGCATAAATTTGGCCCTCTTCTCTAACTTCATACCCACTTAAAATAATAAGTGGAATTGACAATAACAGACCGATCCCAGCAGCTATACCAATTTGCCAACCAACAAGTTGTATCGGTGCAGCATATAAAGAAAAACCTGGTAATAAGAAGAATAATGGCAATAGTAATCGTCTTCCTTTATTTTTAATTGGTCGATTCATAGAACGCATGCGTCTAAATATAACGAGCCCTATGACGAGTAAAAAAATTGTAATACTGTACGAACCTTGCTGCAAGTGAATCTCTCCCTAAAAATAGTCATTTTTAAAAACACTTCCCTATTATACTCCTAATTTTTCCAAACAATATGATTATTCCTCTGAAAAATCTTACATATCAAATATACTTTTAGATTTGATTTACTATAGGAAACAATTCCGAAAGAGGAACTACTCTCCCCATCTCGTCTTTAAACACAATATGCTCTCTAGTTAAATGGCGCGGGCTCTTCACTCCCGCTGCCGCTGCTAATGAAAATAAACTATATCTCATACTAATAATATAATTCATGACTCGCCACTTCTTCTCATACGGATCTAACGCTTTTTGATAATGCGGATTCGTCGTGGCTACACCAGATGGACATTGGCCAGAATTACATTGAAGGGCCATAATACAGCCGCTTGCCATCATAAATCCGCGGGCTGAACTTACAGCATCCGCTCCAATCGCTAAAGCAATCGCCACTTTATCTGGTGTGATTAATTTCCCCGATGCAAACACTTTGAATTTGTCCCGAACACCATAATGATTCGCTGTATCAATACATGTCAGTAACGCTGGAATAAGCGGCATTCCCATACTATCTGCCATCGATTTATACGTCGCTCCTGATCCACCTTCTGAACCATCAATTGTAATGAAATCTGGATAGATATTTAACTCTTTCATCGTTTTAAATAAATCTTCCAAAGGCTCCTGCTGACCAATTACAATTTTCATTCCAACTGGTTTACCGCCGCTTTCTTGCAACTGTTGAATAAAACAAAGTGTATCCGTTGCATTCTTTAAAAATGAAAATCGATTCGGTGAATTAATCGTCTCTCCCTTTCTGACGTTGCGAACAGAAGCAATTTTCTCATTTACTTTTTGTCCCTCTAGATGACCACCACGTATTTTAGCACCTTGCCCAAATTTCAATTCGAATGCTCTAATATTACTTTCTTTTGCTTTCTCCCTGAATTTTCCCATTGAAAAATTACCGTCCTCATCGCGGTATCCAAATAACCCTGGACCAATTTGCGCAAGGATATTTGCTCCTGTATGTAAATGTTCTGGAATAACGCCACCTTCACCAGTATTAATCCACGATCCGCCTGCCATTTTTGCTCCAAAACCACTCGCTAAAATATAATTTTCTCCAATCGCGCCGTAAGAAGTCGCAGATGCACCAAACATACCATGTAGCTTCCACGGATATTTACGGTTCTCACCGACTATAATTGCATCATCTTCTTCGTACAGCCAAAGATTCGTTGTATCCGCTGTCAATTTTTCTCTTCTTGAAAATAACCCTTCTTTATGAATCACGTACTTTTTACCTTCTCGCTCTTGCGTGAGATTCACACTTAATTCCTCAGTCAATATCGGAAATAATGTATTAGCAATATAATAGCCAGAAGCTTCAAAATCTCGTTTTGATCCAAAACCAAGTATTTCAGAGCGATATTTCGCTAAAAACATAACACTTTGAAAATCATAACGTGAGAAAGGCTTTCCATCCGTATCATGATCAAACCAATATTGTCGAAATTCAGGCCCTATCTTTTCCAGTAAGTAGCGCATTCTTCCTAAGTATGGATGTAACTTTAAAATAGAATGATGTGTTCGTTTTTTTATAAAAAATGTAATGATAAAAAAGACGATTAAAAGCAACATTAAAAATAGTAATATACTAATAATGACGAGTAGCGTTTCACTCATCCCGCTTCCCCCTATAAAATCCCATAATAAAAGGAGAACACTCGATGTGTTCTCCTTTTATCTTTATTCATACTAACGTAACAAGATGCTCTTTCGCGTCATATTCAACTAAACTTTCAGCATGTTTAATTCGATGAACAAAGTCTGGATTAGCAATTAACGGTCTGCCGAATGCCACTACATCAATCGTTCCTTCTTGCAACGCTTCTTCGGCCTCTTTCGGATTTAAATTACCAACCCCAACAATTGTACCATCCCAATATTTTCTTACTAGTTGATGAAAATTCTTTCCGTCAGCAATTTCTTGCGTATAATTCATCGTTGAAGGATGGATCATCGTTAATCCAACTTCTTTGAACATATTTACGAACGTTTCAATTGCAAGCTCAGGATTTTCCCACATATAAGTAGGATTATCACCTTTGAAAGCAGAGAAGCGAAGAAGTGTTTTATTAGCTCCAACAGCTTCTATTACAGCAGCCGTTACTTCTTTCATAAACGTTAACCTTTGTTTTAAATTACCGCCATATTTATCTGTTCGCTTATTCGCAGAGTCATACGTAAATTGATCAATTAAATATCCGTGTGCACCGTGAATTTCTACTCCATCAAATCCAGCTTCGATTGCATTTTTCGCAGCTTGTGCGTATTGACCAATCACTTCTTGTATTTCTTCTAACGTCATTGCTTCTGGCGTATCAAACGGTTTACGAAAACGTGGAACATTTCCCTCTGCAGCGATAGCAGATGGTGCTTGCGGCATTTGGCCACCAATTATTTCATGATGACTCATACGCCCAACATGCCATATTTGAGCAATAATCGTCCCGCCTTCTTTATGTACTGCCTCTGTAACAGGTTTCCAAGAATTGATTTGTTCTTGTGTATAAATTCCTGGTACTCCTGGATTCCCTTTCGCTCTTGGACTAATGACAATTCCTTCTGTAATAATTAATCCAACTCCGTCAGCAGCACGCTTTCTATAGTATTCCACTACATCAGCACCCACTGCTCCAGTCTCATTATCTGCAAAGCATCTTGTCATTGGTGCCATTGCTATACGATTACGAAGAGACCAAGCTCCAATTTGAATTGGATCAAACAACTTTGTTTCTTCAACGTTTTCAAAAGATCCCCCAGCGTTTACATTTGTTCCTTCATAAATACTCGCTGCTTTATTACTTGAACTTGTCATCTTTCTTCCCCCTAAAAAATCTTACTATAATCGCATCATACTTACTTTTAGATAGTAACGTCAATTTTTACGACTTTACAATAAAAAATTCGAATATAAAAAAAATAAAATGCTATAAATAATATTAAAAAGGTTTCCTTAGAAGGAAACCTTTTTTGTTGAACATATATGGTTGTCAATTCATTTATCTCTTTAATATAAAAAATACCTTATCAATAGAAGTGAATATGGTTCAGTATTCTTCTAAAAATAATAACTTATATACCTAAAACAATGAAAGCCCTACCTCTCTTTCATCCTTACGGCTCCTCGTCCGTGCCAGTGTGAATCAGGATTGCAAAAATCAAGTAACTATTTTATCGAAGTATTCAATTAAACTTCGAACATTCATAAATGAAATTAAAAAATAAAAATGGATTTGATTGTAGTAATAACAATAGAGGTAATGCTCTAAAAGTGGTGTGAAAGAGTTGAATGTCTTTGAAATGATAAATTTTCTATAATTATGTTCCCAAAAAATTCAAGATCTTTTTTGGGATATAATACATTATTTGTAATGAACCTTAACAAAAGCTTTTTATCTGATTTTCTGTGATACCTTCAATTAATCCCAGCTCACTAATCAAAAATTCATATGCGTTATCTAACATCTTCTTTTCGCTTGCATTAAGTGCTTTTTCTTTCTGTATACGCATTAAATCACGCACAACTTCAGCACCTTCTTGCATTTTACCCGTCTTTATTTTATCAGTGTTCAATTTATACCTTTGTTTCCACGTAAGTAATCTATCTGACTCCCCATGTTGAAAAATATCCATTATGTGTACTAATGCGGTTATATCCGTAACTGGTCGTATATTCGAATTCGATATTCTCCCTGCTGGAATCATTAGTTCCATATTACTAGCCGACATTTTTATAACATAATACTGTTGTTTTTCTCCTGAGATTTCCTTCTCTTCTATGGCTTTAATTATACCTGCTCCCTGCATTGGATAAACAATGTTATCGCCAATTTGAAACAAATAATCCACCTCCATATATGGTAACCTTCTCAAGTTTAACACACTTTTAGTTTTTTAGCAAAAATTTTATTTTATCATAAAATTATTTTACAAGTCAACACTTCAGAAGCAAGAAATTAAATTTACACAATATACTATAACAACCCGCAATTTTATTAACGGTTCCATACACATTCATTCTCTTTTAACATAAAAACACATCACTACTTTTGAGTAGTAATGTGTTTTTGATAATGCATAGATAAAGATCTACTTTTCCGTCTATATACTAACCTGCTTACTAACTATTTCCCTCGCTAAAAGAAAACTCATAATTACTTGCGCAGCTACTCGGCTCGTCATATCCCTAAAATCAAGAGTTGGATCAATCTCTACTATATCCATTCCTTGAACGAGCGGTTCTTTACCAAGGAATTCAATCGCATCTAGTAAAGTCGTACTATCCATTCCACCAGGCCCAATTGCTGGACAACCTGGTGCAAACGCTTGGTCTAGTACATCCATATCAAGAGAAATATAAATAGAAGTCACACCTTGTTTTCTTAATACTTCAATACTTTCCGTGATAATATCTTTTATTTCTCGCTCTCGTACGTCTTTCATTGTATACACTGTTACGCCATGCTCTATTGCATATTCATGGTACGCACGTGCGTTAGAAAAATTACGAATTCCAATTTGAACAAGTTGTTTCCCTGTAATGACATCATTTTCTAATAAACTACGGAATGGTGTACCATTTGACGGGCCTCCATCATCTAAATTACGTAAATCATGATGAGCATCAAATTGAATAATCCCGACCTTTCCTTTACTGTTTGTAAAGCCTGTTATACTCGGAAAACTAATCGAGTGGTCACCACCAAGAACGATTGGTATCATGTTCGGATTTACTTTCGTTACATGACCAACTGTTTTCGCAATTCGGTTATGACTTTCTTTTATATCCGTCACATGCATCGTGATATCGCCGCAATCATATAAGACACTTTCTTTCATATCGTGTTCTTCTGTAATTGCGTACGTACTATATGCATCTAACATCGCACGAATTGTTTTTGGAGCAAAACTTGCTCCTGAATGACTAATAGATGGCTTAGAAAGGGGTGCTCCAATTAAGGCAGCACCGAATATTTCTACGCCTTCCTCCCAATCTTTAATCATCTCACTCCATTTTGTCACTTCACGATCAATAAACTTTGCATTCTTCTTTAAATAGTGGCCGTGCTCCACGATTGTTCACCTCTTGTATATGCAATATTACCATTCTTCCATACTGTATTCACATGACTTACGCCGTAATGATACGGTACGTAAGCATAATTATAAGCATCCCATAAAACTAAATCTGCCTTACGACCAACTCTAATTTTCCCAGCTACATCACCACGGTTAATGGCATATGATGAGTTAACCGTTACGGCATTCCACACTTCTTCTGGTGTCATTTTCAGTTTTAGCATCGCAATGCTCATAATAAGCTGAATATTTTCAGTTGGACAGCTACCTGGGTTAAAGTCTGTAGCTAACGCAACTGCAACACCTTCATCAATCATTTTACGACCACGAGCAAAGCTTTCTTTATTTAAATAGAAAGTTGTTCCTGGTAATAATGTTGCTACTGTATTCGAGTTTGCAAGCATTTCAATCCCTTTATCAGAAGCGCCAACTAAATGGTCCGCTGATGCTGCACCAATTTCTGCCGCTGCTTCCGCACCACCAAGAGGGTCTATTTCATCCGCATGAATTTTCACATCAAAGCCAAGCTCTTTCGCTTTTAATAAAAACTCTTTTGATTCTTCGACAGAGAACACACCTGTTTCACAGAAAATATCAACGAACTCCGCTAATTGCTTCTCTTTCATTTCTGGCAATAAGTCTAACATCCATTGTAAAAATTCTTTCGATCTACCTTTATATTCTTTCGGAACTGCATGAGCACCTAAAAATGTGGAAACTAAATCGATCGGATGCTCTTTTTGTAATTGTGCTGTTGCCTCTAATTGTTTCCATTCCGTCTCATCATCTAATCCGTAACCGCTCTTCGCTTCTACAGTAGTAACTCCGAAAGATAGCATACGGTCTAAATGGAATTTCGCTTTTTGAACAAGTTCTTCCTTCGACGCCTGTTTCGTTGCATTTACAGTTGAAAGAATACCTCCGCCTTGTTCTAAAATTTCTAAGTACGGAACTCCTTGTAATTTTAGTGCGATTTCATTTTCGCGAGATCCACCAAATACAAGATGAGTATGCGGATCAACAAGACCAGGAGAAACCATTTTCCCGCCGCAATCAATAACTTCTTTCGCCTGAAGTCCTTTCGCTTCTTCCGCTGTTCCAACGAAAGTGATTACATCATTTTCAATTCCAACCACACCGTTTTCGATAACAGGAAGCGTGTTCATCGCTTCCCGTCTTAACAAGCCATCTTCTTGATCCATTGTTAGTAATTGACCGATATTTATTAGTAAAGTGTCCAGCATGTTTTCTCCCCCTTATTTCATCATTGGAATGTTAACGCCTTTTTCTTTCGCAGTTTCCACTGCTAAGTCATATCCTGCATCAACGTGACGAACAACACCCATACCAGGGTCAGAAGTTAATACGCGCTCAATACGTTTTGCTGCTGCTTCTGTTCCATCTGCAACAATAACCATTCCAGCGTGAAGTGAATAACCCATACCAACGCCGCCACCGTGGTGAACAGATACCCAACTCGCACCGTTTACACTATTAATTAATGCATTTAAAATTGGCCAGTCTGCTACTGCATCACTACCGTCTTTCATCGCTTCTGTTTCACGGTTTGGAGATGCTACTGAACCGCAATCTAAATGGTCACGACCAATAACGATCGGTGCTGATAATTCACCATTTGCCACCATTTCATTAATGATGCGGCCAAACTTCGCACGCTCACCGTAACCTAGCCAACAAATACGTGATGGAAGCCCTTGGAACTCCACTTGTTGACGCGCCATACGAATCCAGTTACATAAATGCTCATTGTCAGCGAATTCTCGTAAAATTACTTCATCTGTTTTATAAATATCTTCTGGATCACCAGAAAGAGCTACCCAGCGGAATGGTCCTTTTCCTTCACAGAATAATGGACGAATAAATGCTGGAACAAATCCTGGGAAATCGAAAGCATTTTTCAAACCTTCATCGAAAGCAACTTGGCGAATGTTATTTCCATAATCAAATGTAATTGCGCCTTTTTCTTGCATCGCAAGCATTGCTTCTACGTGCTTTGTCATACTTTCTTTTGATAATTGTACGTAACGTTCTGGGTCTTCTTCACGAAGTTTCGCTGCCTCTTCTAACGTATAACCTACTGGAATATAACCGTTTAATGGATCATGAGCAGATGTTTGGTCCGTAACTAAGTCAGGGATAATATTACGATTTACTAACTCAGGTAAAATTTCTGCTGCATTACCTAATAATCCAATTGAAATAGGCTCTTTCTTCTCTTTATACTCGTTTGCAATAGCCAATGCTTCTTCTAATGATTCTGTATACTTATCACAATATCTCTTTTCAATACGACGATCGATGCTGCGCTTATCTACATCAATAGCAATGACAACACCGCCATTCATCGTTACAGCAAGAGGTTGTGCACCACCCATACCACCTAAACCAGCAGTAAGTGTTAATGTACCTTTTAATGAACCATCGAAATGTTGACGAGCTGCCTCACCAAATGTTTCATATGTTCCTTGTAGAATCCCTTGTGTTCCAATGTAAATCCAGCTACCAGCTGTCATTTGTCCGTACATCATAAGTCCTTTTTTCTCTAGTTCTCGGAAGTGATCCCAATTCGCCCATTTTGGTACTAAGTTTGAGTTCGCTAACAGAACGCGCGGTGCATCTTCATGTGATTTAAAAATGGCAACTGGTTTTCCTGATTGAACAAGTAACGTTTCATCGCTTTCTAACGTTTTTAATGAATCTACAATTGCATTGTAGCTTCCCCAGTTACGAGCTGCACGGCCAATTCCGCCATATACAACTAATTCTTCTGGTTTTTCAGCAACTTCAGGATCTAAATTGTTCATTAACATACGAAGTGCAGCTTCTTGCACCCACCCTTTCGTTTGTAACTCTGTACCTCTTGGCGCGCGAATTGTTTGTTGTATTTTTTCCATTTCAATCTCTCCCTTTTCTCATTTTATAGTGCTGCGTTTACATCTAATCTTTCTTTTATCGAATAATTCGTTTTTAACCAATGCGCAATATTTTCAATATCCGTTGAGAATATACGGTCATTTGTAATAGAAGGTACTTGCTGACGACCTTGATGGTAGAAGCTCTTCGTCACTGTACTCATGTTTTCAATACCACGATATTCTGCTGCTTGCATTGCACAAATCATCTCAATTGAAAGAACACGTCTTGCATTTTGAATAATTTGATGTGCATGGCGTGAAGCAATTGTTCCCATACTTACATGATCTTCTTGGTTAGCTGACGACGGGATTGAATCTACACTCGCTGGATGTGCTAACGTTTTATTCTCAGAAACAAGTGATGCTGCTGCATACTGCATAATCATTGCACCAGACTGAAGTCCTGGTTCTGGACTTAAAAATGGAGGTAAATCATTTAATTGCGGATTTACTAAACGCTCAATACGACGCTCCGAAATATTTGCAAGTTCCGCCATTCCTACTTTTAAGAAGTCCATCGCAAACGCAATCGGTTGACCATGGAAATTCCCGCCCGAAATTACTTTTTCTCCGCCATCAAAGATTAGCGGATTATCCGTTGCTGCATTCATTTCAATTTCTAATTTTTCTTTCACATAATTCAAAACTTGCCAAGAAGCACCGTGTACTTGCGGGATACAGCGAAGTGAATAGGCATCCTGTACACGTAGTTCTCCTTGTTTTGTTGTTAACTTACTATCATGAAGAATGTCACGAATTCTGCTTGCTACATCTACTTGCTCTTTATAACCACGTGCTTTATGAACATTTTCATCAAATGCATCAATAATGCCTTGTAACCCTTCAATTGTCATCGAAGCAATTAGTTCAGCTTGATACGCCGTTGCTTCTGCCTCTATATAAGAAAGAACTCCTTGTGCTGTCATCGCCTGCGTACCATTAATTAACGCAAGACCTTCTTTCGCTTCAAGTTCAATTGGCTCAAGCCCTTCTTCTGTAAGAGCAACCATTGCATGAACGCGTTTCCCTTTATAGAACACTTCACCTTCGCCTAATAATACGAGAGCGAGATGAGATAAAGGTGCTAAATCTCCACTTGCACCAAGTGAACCTTGTTGCGGGACAACTGGGTGAATTTTACGATTTACAAACTCAAGAAGCATATTTACAACAAGCGGTCTAACACCAGATACTCCTTTAAGCATCGTGTTCGCTCGTAAAATTAACATACCGCGTGATACTTCTTCAGGGAATGGATCGCCTATACCGCATGCATGTGACTGAATTAAATTGTGTTGAAGTGCCTTTACATCATCTTTTTGAATAAGCACATCACTGAACTTTCCAAATCCAGTTGTAATACCATAAACGACTTTTCCGTCCTCGACAATTTTCTCAACAACTTCGCGGCACTCCGCCACCTTTTGCATACTAGTTGGACAGGCTGTTACACCTTCCCCTTCAAGTAACAATCTCTTCATTTCTTCAATTGTCAATGTGTGTCCTGTTAACGTAATCATTCTTTTTTTCCTCCTTAAAAAGGCAAAAGGGGACCTTATCTTTTTAAGACAGACTTCTGTCCTAAAAAAGTAAGGCCCCCTTCTAACTAATAGACTATGGGCAAATCATATGTGATTAATTCCTAAACCAATCGCCTCATGCTCAGATCCTTTTACAGGTGCACCAATCGTTCCATATAGCGCAACAGCAACCCATTCGCCTTCTTTTTTTCCGTCGTATGGTCTACCGCGCACAATCGCAAATCGAAGTCCTACTGTACGAAGAACGTCTGCTAACTGAATTTGACCTCTCGTCACTCCGTACAATGCTTCCATAATTGCATGATAAAGTGCATGTGTTTCTCTGTAAACATCTGTTTCAATAACTTGGTTGCTCTTAGCCGCTGTTTCCATTGCTGCTACAACTTTTTGCGAATTCATCGAACCCACTTTCCCCGTACAATACTTCCAACCTTTTGGAATAGATAATACAGGGCTTTCATTCTCATCCGCAAGTGCCAACAACATGGCCATACGACCAATTCGATGTGTTCCTTGAAGAAGCATGTGACTCTCTCATTTCTTTTAATTATTTGAATATTTCTTAATTTAAGAATATATGAAAACGGTTAAATCGTCAATAGTTTAAACTCACATTCAAACATTTTTTTCATCTCCTCCATTTGTGTACACAAATGATTTACACAAATTTTTCAGACATGCTATAGTCTCACTAACAGATGCAAAGGGGCGATATTTCAATGACGAAGCGAAAAGATATTCATTTTCGAATTGAAGAAAAATTACTTGAAAGGTTTGAATCTGCACTTCAATATGAAGGTTTAAAGAAAACCGACGTATTAACACATGCGATTCAGCAATTTTGCACGAAGGTGGAATGTGAAAAAATGAATGATGTAAAACGGCAATATAGCGTCAGTAACAATTTACAAACACGTATCGATACGCATAAACATTACGAAGAAAAACAAGTGAATTTAGATGAAATCGTTATTGAACATTTACAACTTCAAGGGGAAGAAAGCATATTAGAGGTTGGGTGCGCTAGTGGAAAATTCCTTTCCCTTTTACAAACAAATGGTCATAAAGGCCCATTAACCGGGTTGGATCAATCCGAAGCTATGCTTGCTGAAGCTGCTAAGACGAATAACTTAATAGAATGGAAACGAGGGGATGCTAATAAACTTCCTTTTGAAACAAATTGTTATGACCTAATAATTGCAAGACATATGTTATACCATGTGAAAGACGTTGAAACAACAATTCAAGGATTACATAAAGTAATTCGTCCCGGTGGCTCACTTTTAGCTACAACAAATTCTAACGTTACACTACCTCGTATAGTTGAAATGTGTAACCGCATGTTAGACGCATTTGATTTACCGAAAACAACATCATCAGTCACTCCATTTTGTTTAGAAAACGGTAAAGAGATATTACAATCCGTTTTTCCAACTGTTGAAGAAACAGTTATTCATAATGCGCTCGTTTTTCATCATGCTACCCCAATAGTAAACTATATTTCTAGCATGTTTCCATCGCTAAATATACCCGATAATATGTATCTTCAAGCCGAGATGAAAGAATGGCTAACAGAAGAAATCAACAAGGAATTATCTCTCCATAACGGTATATGGCGCGATCCAAAAACGTTAGTAATTTATCGGTGTAAAAAAGAAAAAAGCTAGCATTTGCTAGCTTTTACACGTTTTCTCGTAAAAGTTTCTCCATTACTACATTGCCTTTACCACAATAAAAATTTGTATTATGTTCGTCTGCCACTCCAAAATAAGAGGCAATCACTATTCCAAATGCTACA
This sequence comes from Bacillus cereus group sp. BfR-BA-01355, assembly GCF_022663675.1. NCBI lineage: Bacteria > Bacillati > Bacillota > Bacilli > Caryophanales > Bacillaceae > Bacillus > Bacillus cereus group sp. BfR-BA-01355. The sequence goes on along the minus strand of NZ_JAKUFY010000017.1, from coordinate 17,463 downwards.
AATGCATGCCCCTGTGCTGTAATAATATTTGAATGTTTCACAACTTCTTCATACACAAAATTTTTTACTGGAAAACAATCGAATTTTTGATAATCTATGGTCGCAGTATAAGAAATCCCCTTAAATAAGCCTGCTTTTGCTAGCGCATACGGTCCAGCGCAAATTGCCGCCACTAATTTTTCTTGTTCATGAAATTGACGAATGATTGAAAAAAGAGTTTTTGCATCTTTTAACTGTACTTCTTCTCCACCTGGAATAAGTATCCCCTCATACTCATCTACACGTACTTCACTTACTTCTATATGCGGCTGCACTTGCAACCCAGTTTCACTTATAACCAATTCCTTAGTTAAACCTACTGTAATGATGTCATATTTCTTTTTCAGCAATGCTGTAGCTACCGTTATTTCAAACTCCGCAAATGTTGGATATACGAATAAAAGTATTTTTTTCATAACGCTTTCTCCTTCAACCATCTCATAAAATATGCCTCTAATTCGTCCACTGTTAATCTATTCGTGTCCAAATAAGTTACAGGAAATTGTCTATACCAATCTTTTTCCGTTTCTACTAATTTAAATTGCTCATCAAATGTACTTCGTTTTCTTGTCCTATCGTTATTTTTTCTATCATATACATTCTTTTTCGTCACATCTAAATAAAAAATAGCATCTGAACGACATTCTCTTAATTTATATAATTCATCTTTCAATCCAGTTTCTATATCCCACTCTTTCCCTATAATCATTGGATAAAAAAGTGTATAAAATTCAATATCTTCAGGTCCACGATCAAAAATAACAACTGAATCTTTCACATTTTGAAACTCCTTTATTTTTACTTCGATAAACATTTTTTGATTTATGATAAACCCTTCTTTTGAATTCACATCCAAATTTAATTGCTTTCGCTTTTATACAATTGGATAAGGATTTTCATATATAACCGAATATCCTCTCTCTTCTAATCTTTTAGCCAATGTTGTTTTTCCGCTTGCCATCGGCCCTTGCAGTGAAATTACGTATGCCATGCCTCTCATTCCCTTACACTTTAGTACACCTATAATATACAGAAATTTGAAAACTCTCAACATTATATATATCATCTTGTTTCTTATTCTTATCTAACTTATAATGAAAAATAGAGATTATGACGGACGCATCAATAATGTAAGCTTGGAAATCCAAGCTTACATTATTTTTTGCTTTCCCTTTTCTAATAAAAAGAGTATACTAGATTGGAACGTATGTTCTTAATAATTACATACAGTAAGGAGATAGAACAATGGTATACGACACAAAAGCAATTTCTTGGAATGAATCTTTAAAACAACTTCAACGCCGCTATACAAACAAACAAGTTGACCGAAAAGAATTTGAGGATATTGAACTGATGGAATTCTTCCGCGATAACGACTACATTTCTTTACCTACACATATAAGCGGCCTATCAAAAACACGTTTTACTTCTTACTCTATTTTCACAACTGAAGATAAAGATCGTAAAGTTGGCACACTTATTATTGAGTATGTTGAAGACGATAATAATAATTTATGTGTTGAACAACTATACTTCGTTTAAACTATAACGCTTGGTCAAAATGACCAAGCGTTCTTGCTTTCTATTAATCTCACTGTATATAATATGAATAAAAGAAAACCGTAATCATTAAGGGGGGATATGCTTGCTCGAAGGATGGTTCAGTTGGTTCATTGTATTATGGACGGTTATTTTATTAGGACTTATGTCTATCGGTGGATACTTTATGTTCAGAAAATTTTTAAAACGATTACCAAAAGAAGACGGCATGTCCATTTTGGATTGGGAAGAACACTACATAAATAAAACGAGACATTTATGGGCTGACGAACAAAAACAATTGTTAGAAGAGCTTGTAAGTCCTGTTCCAGAACTATTTCGCGATGTTGCAAAATCAAAAATCGCTGGCAAAATTGGGGAACTTGCATTACAAGAAAATGCCTCTCAAATTACACAAGACTTAATTATTAAAGGATATATCATTGCCACACCAAAGCGTGATCATAAATTTTTAATTAAAAAACTACAAGAAAAAAAGATTGATTATTCTAACTATCAATCTTTACTCGCAAAGTAACTTCATATTATTTTCGATAAAAAAGACAGCGCCTTTGACGCTGTCTTTTTATTTGGTACATATACAGTTTTTAAGTTAGCTTCATATCTTTTTCATTATAAAAACCATCTTCTTTTTCCATTTCCTTCTGTAATTTCGTAAAGGAACGATACATTGCAATTCTCCATGACACAATCATCGCAAACGCAAGTAAGAAGAACATGCCACTAAGTTGTCCTAAATCAAGAGATTGGCTTAAGTATGTTTTAAATACAATCCGCACTACAAGTAATCCAATTAATATAAAAACAAAGGCTTTTGAACGCTTCAAATAAATCTCTTGTCCTCTAATTTCAAATTTAGATGTTTTAATAAGAAAAATAGAGAAAATCAAACCGACACCAATTGCTTCTAACATTTCTGCTGGAGTTAATCGAAATTCAGGAAAAACATACATCAATGCGCCCGTACTCATAAAAAATGGTGGAAGTATAATTTTTTTCAATGTTGCAGGTTTCTTAGCTGCTTTTAAACGAATAAACATCGCACCGACAGCCATACAAACAGCAACGATACTGGATAAAACAACTATGTTCATATTTTCTCATCCTTTTTTGTGGCTATATGCAAAATATACTTTCATTATATGCTTTTCCGTTAGTATTTCCAACATTTTCGCAGAATAATACTAAAAACCGGTAAAACCACCAAATAAACTTGAGAAATATACGATAATTTTCGTCATCCAGTTAAAGTATAAGAAGACACCCATAACAATCATAATATATCCTCCGATTTTCATGAAGGCCATACTATTTCTTTTAATCCAAGACATTTTCGTAATAAAGAATGACAGTACGAAAAACGGGATAGCAAATCCAAGTATGTAAGCAATCATGTAAATCATTGCAGATTCTGGGTTTGTTGCTGCTAATCCAATTACGGACACTAGAATTGGTCCGGTACATGGCGTCCATCCTGCTGCAAAGGCTAATCCAATTAGTACTGATCCAAAATAGCCACTTGGACGATTTTTAAATGTAAATTTACGGTCTTGCATTAAAAATTTCGGCTTAAACACCCCGACAATAATTAAGCCGAACACGATGATAAAGATACCACCTAACTGTCTGATTAAATCTTTATAGTCAGTAAAGATTCCTCCAATAAAACTTGTACCAAATCCAATTGCAATAAATATAATTGAAAATCCAAGTAAGAAAAACGCTGTATGTATCATACTTCTTTTGCGAAGCATTGCATTTTCTTCTTTCAATTCAGAAACCGACATACCTGTTATGTACGATAAAAATGCCGGATAAAGCGGTAAGCAACATGGGGAAATAAATGATAAGAACCCGGCGCCAAACGCTAAAAAAATACTAATATCTTGCATCATTCCACTCCTCTCCCTAAATATTGTAACAAAAACACATAAAAATACTATGAACAATTCGTGAAATCACTTTTACAACGTGGCAATAAGAAAAACCACACTTCCCCACAGTTTCTAATAAAACGTTTTCATTTCCTACTATTATAATAGAAAAAACTCAAATGGATTATGAAACTCCTTTAATTGTTATTAACATAACAAAGGTAACATAGTTTCTCAAATAATTAGCACGCTACTAGTACGCCTATTTACATATTAGTTTAAAAAATATTTTTTTCAAATGCTGTCTCTATACAATGCAAAGTTGATTTTATAATACTTCTACTATTAATAATTTCAAGATTATGCATAAATATCATACTTTTATTATTATTCTATAAAATGTCATACTTTTCTTTCATTTGACCCTTTATTTCTAATTTTGTATACTTCCCTCTAGTTATATATTTTCGATACGGAACAACTTCATATAGATGGGAGGAATTTTTCATGCTTCGTTATTCTCTTTTAGTTTTATTAGGAGCGTGTAGTTATGGAATTTTAGCTATTTTTGTTAAGCTTGCATATGCAGAAGGATTTTCACTTGGAGAAGTAATTGGCAGCCAATATTTGTTCGGTTGGATTATTTTGCTTGCTATTACACTTCTATTTTCTAGACATCGCGTTCCTTTAAAGCAAGCATTACTTTTATTCGTTGCAGGAACATCTGCAAGTTTTACCGGAATTTTTTATTATGCTTCATTAAAAACTGTACCAGCTTCTATTGCAATTATTCTTTTATTCCAATTCGTTTGGGTCGGAATTATCATTGAAGCAGTCGCAACAAAAACATTACCTTCAAGAGAAAAAGTTATTTCTGTTATTTTCTTACTTGTAGGGACATTTTTATCCAGTGGTTTACTAGAACAATCAGCAGGTGCTTTCGATACGACTGGAATCATTTTAGGTTTATTATCTGCTGTTACATTCGCAACATACATTTTCGTGAGCGGAAAAGTTGCTGTTGAAGTACCTTCATTACCGCGCGGTGTTCTCTTAATGACTGGTGCTTTAACTTTAGTCATGATTGTATTTCCACCAACATTTATTTTTAATGGTGCCATTTCTCAAGGTCTTTGGAAATACGGTTTAGGATTAGGAACATTTAGTATCGTAATTCCATCTATTGCCTTTACAATCGGGATTCCAAAAATCGGTTCTGGCTTAGCGACTATTCTTGGTGCAGCGGAACTACCGGTTACAACAATTATGTCAGTATTCGTTTTAAAAGAGGCTGTACTATCTTCACAATGGTTCGGTGTATCACTTATTTTAATCGGGATTGCAATCCCGCAAATTGCATACGCAATGCGTGGACGCGGACGTTATCGTAAACATCATACGCATAAAAAAATAGCAGCATGAACGAGAGAGGATTTTCATTTGAAAATCCTCTCTTTTATTGTTGTATACTTATAGTAAAGATTTTGCTGAAGAAAGAAGGCATACTACATGGTATCTATTTCAAATCAACTAAAAGAAAAACTTATTTCCATCCGTCGACATTTACATGAGTATCCAGAACTATCATATGAAGAGTTCGAAACAACAAAAGCAATAAAAAATTGGTTAGAAGAAAAAAACATTACTATCATTGATTCCAATTTAGAAACAGGAATTATCGCTGAAGTGTCTGGTAATAAAAACGGACCAATTGTAGCAGTTCGTGCTGATATTGATGCCCTTCCTATTCAAGAAGAAACACATTTGTCCTATGCATCTAAAGTACCAGGGAAAATGCATGCTTGTGGACACGATTTTCATACAGCTGCTATTTTAGGTACTGCTTTCTTATTAAAAGAAAGAGAATCTTCCCTAAATGGAACGGTTCGCTTCATATTCCAACCAGCTGAAGAAAGTAGTAATGGCGCTTGCAAAGTTATTAATGCTGGACATTTACGTAATGTGCAAGCGATTTTCGGCATGCATAATAAACCTGATTTATCAGTAGGTACAGTTGGCATTAAAGATGGTCCACTGATGGCCGGAGTTGATCGATTTGAAATTGAAATTCACGGAGTTGGTACACACGCGGCTGTACCAGATGCTGGCGTAGATCCTATTGTCGCATCCTCTCAAATTGTGATGGCACTGCAAACAATTGTAAGCCGAAATATAAGTTCATCTCATAATGCAGTTGTTAGTGTTACAAATATTCATGCGGGAAATACGTGGAACGTGATTCCTGAAAAAGCTACGTTAGAAGGAACTATTCGCACGTTCCAAGCTGAAACACGTGAAAAGATTCCAGCACTCATGGAGCGTATTATTCAAGGTGTGTCTGATGCATTAGGTGTAAAAACGGAATTCCGTTTTTTTTCAGGTCCTCCTGCTGTTCACAACGATAAAGCTCTTACAGACTTATCTACTCAAGTTGCCACAAAGATGAATCTTAATATCATCTCGCCTAATCCGTCAATGGCTGGAGAAGATTTTTCATTTTACCAACAGGAAATACCAGGTTCATTCGTCTTTATGGGAACGAGCGGTACACATGAATGGCATCATCCTGCTTTTACAATTAATGAAGAGGCACTGCCTATAAGTGCAGAATACTTTGCTTTACTAGCCGAAAGAGCACTTAAACAATTCTCATAAAAAAAAGCCGTTCAAAGTGCATCTCAGCACTCTGAACGGCTTTTCTAATTAAGTTAAATCGCGTTTTAAAAACACAGTATATGAAATACATAAAAATACAAACAAATAAAGTAGTAACATACATGATGCAAACGGGAATGTTACTCCATCAATAAAACTTCCATTCTTTGAAATACTATATAAATCTGTATTTGCTGGCAATAAATATTTCGCCCAGTTATATCTAGTGGCTGCTAATAACGCAATATTGCCTGATAAAGCAAGGAATAGTGAAATACCAATTGCACCTCCACTAGATCTCGTTAACACAGAAATCATAAATGCAAACGATGCATACACAACCGTTGGTAACCACGATAAAACATAATATTTACTTGCTTCTACAAAAATATTTTGTTTTATTATATTTCCATCTTGGAAAATAAACTCACTCCATGCAGGCTGTTGGAATTTATAAATAACAAGTCCACATAAAGCTGAGAAAATCATATTAAATATAAACAATAAAGCTGCAAATATAACGATTGCTAAAAACTTTGCTGTTAAAATTTTAAATCGACTCGCCGGACGGATTGTTAAAAACTTATATGTTCCCCAGCTATATTCATTCGCAAAAATTGTACTTGCATACACGAGGATAAATGGGAGCAAAATTGGAAATACGATAAAACCTGTATCTCTCATGAAAGAAAGTGGGGAACTGCTTGCCGGTGCTGTATCCGTATCTAAATGCTTCATCTTAAGCTGGTATTCTTTTACAAGCTCATCCCCTGATTTTTCTGCTAAAATAGCTTCTTTTTTCATGCCAAGCTTTTTCTCAATTTCTACAGTACGTTCTGTATAATCTACTTTCCATCCTTTTGTTTCCGGTTCAAAATACTTTACCGTAACCCACCCTAATCCGATTATTAATACTGCAATAACCGCAAATGGAATAATCGTTCGCTTCCGCTTAAATATTTTATACAGTTCGTTATATACTAAATTAAACAATATCTTTTCCCCCTGTTAATTCTAAAAATTGCTCTTCTAACGTTTTTCTTTCTTCATATACACGATACACTTGAATGTTTTTCTCAAGCAATGTACGAATAACATTTGGGATTTCTTCATCTTTTACGTTAATAATTAATTCATTATCTTTTACTAAAACATCATGCCCTAACATTTCCGCTGCTTTATTCGCATCATCTACACGTATACGGATCGTCTCCATCTCTTCACTTTGACTATGCTGAATGTTTTGCGTAGCCACATATTCCCCGTGCTGAATAATGATAACTCTGTCACACATTAATTCAACTTCTGAAAGTAAGTGACTCGATACAAGTACAGCTTTTCCTTGTTCATGTGCAATTTTTTTTATGTACATTCTCATTTCATGTATTCCACTAGGGTCTAATCCATTCGTCGGTTCATCTAGTACCAACACATCCGGATCGTGAATAAGCGCCTGAGCGATTCCTAAACGTTGTCTCATGCCAAGTGAATATGCTTTTACTTTACGATTAATTACTTGTCCCATTCCTAACAATTTCACTACTTCATCGATACGTTCTTCGGTCACATTACCATTCATTCGTCCGAAATATGTTAAATTTTCATACCCGCTCAAAAAAGGATAAAATTCGGGTGTCTCAATTACCGCCCCAATTTTCGCAGCGGTTTTTTCAAATTGCTGTTTCACAGATTGACCATCAATCCATACTTCACCTTCTGTCATACGGATCATACCAACCATCATTCTCATTAAAGTCGTTTTTCCAGCACCGTTTGGTCCGAGTAAACCGACAACCTCGCCTTTTTTCACTTCAAAACTAATATTTTGTACAAGTGTCTTTGAGCCAATTCGCTTCGTTAACCGATCGACTTTTACAATTGATTGTTCATTTGTCATTCTATACAACCTTTCCTTCCCATTCTTTGTCAGGTCTTTTCACTGTAACATGATTATTTTTATGTGTAAAATGAACACTCCCCCACTTAGCAAAGCTTGAAGTGGGGGTTTCTAACGTTTCGACCTAACGGACGATTAACGTCAGAGGAGTTAACACATTAGCGAGCTGTTTCACGCCTAACCCCTCTATCCCATTTGTCCATGCATTTGGGATTACTTTTCGTAAAATGTTAGCCGCAGCATTTACATCAGCATTAATTAAAGTTTTATTTGCTGAACGATATATGCCGCGCTCTATTCGTTTTCCTGAAAAAGTTGTATTTTGGTCATTTTCTCCATACGTTGGAATGAAGTCGTTATCCAGAAAACTTGCTTTCGATGTATATGATTCTTCAGTTACAACAACTTGAATGCCTACAGCATTTGCTTTGTATGTAATCATTTGAATCAGTAAATTGTGCGGGATATGACAAAACGATTGGTTATTTCTTTTTCCCATATTCGTTTCTTGTTTCCAACTTTTGTTTTGACCAATAACGATTTTACAAACTTCTTCTTCTTGAGCTAGTTTTACGATATGGTGACTAACTTTATGGAAGACGTCTTTTATTTTCAAGTAACGTTTTTGATGAAGTTTTTCTATCCTTTTAGAAGTAAAAGGTCCTTCATTCGTTTGTTTTCCATTTCTAAGAATGCTTGTAAAATGACTCTTCATTTTGTTGTAATATTGATTTATGCTTTTGACATGTTTGCCCTTAACAAGGACAGGTTTCATACCTGTGTTTGTTACGATGGTTGCAAGGTTATCAATCCCTAAATCAATACTCATATAACGAGCATTCTCTTCAATCATTTGTTGTTCAGAAGGAACATCAATTACCAATTCCACTACATATTCATTGTATTTTGGAATCACACGAACTTGTTTCAGTTTACCTTCAGTGAAACCTAGTTTCCCAATATTTAATTGTAATTTCGTCTTTGGAAACTTTAAAAATCTACCGTTTTTAATGATACAATCTTGGTTTGTATACAGAATCTCTTTTTCAGAAGAACGAATATACTTTGGAATCCTAGGCGTTCCAGCATATTTGTTTGGATTCTTTTTATAGTCTTTTAAACTAGCAAAAAAAGATTTCCAATTTTGGAACAAACCCTTCATGATTGATTGGCTACATTGCGTAGGCAAAGCTCGATAATCATTTTGAATCATAGCCTTAAATAGTGCATCTAGAAAGTTGTAATCTACATAAGGTTTTTCAAAATTAGGTTCTGAAAACAAATTACATGTAATCTCTTTCTGTTCTTCTTTAGGCTTTAATTTCTCTTTTTCCAATTTCTTCCGATAGGCAAGAAGTTGTGTGTCATTCATCTTATCAATATTTTTATGAATATTATCCAGAACTTCTTTTTGCAAAGGCTGCAACTCTTTTTCTTGTGTTAATCCAGTGTACACCTGGCGTATATAAAAGTTTGTGGTGTTATACATATTCTTAGCGTTATGACAACATTCTTGAAAATAAGAATACATACGATGCCCTTTTTTAATCCAAATTTGAAGAGTTTTATAGTTTGATGGATTTTCCTTTGTCATTTTATTCACCTCCTTGTTAAGGATATTATAGCAAAAAAGAACGTACGTTTCTGTTTTTCTTGAAAATAAAATATTTCTTTCGATTCACCTCACCACCTTCATTTACGTTTAGAGGTGGGAGTCCTCTCAAAAGGCATTTCAAGAAAAAGGCATGATTTCTCATGCCTTTTTCTTGAAATGCAACGAATTTTTATCTTGTAAACTTTGAACAAATCGAAAACATTGCACCATCGATAATAGAAGGATAACAATCATAATTATACTCACTACTACTATTGCATATATTGTAATTGGCGCACTATTTACTCCTTGTATCCCTGCGATTTTCATAAAGATAACCGTAAATAATTTCAAAAATAGCATCCCATTAATTAATCCGAAAACAAATGCTGCTCCATAAATGAATAATTGCTCCTGACATAATAAACATAGTACTTCTTTTCTTTTTATATTTTCTGCTACATAAGATGTAAACTCCTCTCTCCTCACTAGCAAAAGGGAGGACATCATTTTATATGTAGTAAAAATACATATGAAAATTAGTACAATAAACAGTGTGTAAAAATACATTTGAAATACAAATGTATCCCCTACTTTCAAAATAGCTCCTTCATTAAATTGTAACGATATCATAAAAAACAAAATCATAGTACTCATAGCAATCCAAATAAATTGCTTCATCCTTTTGGTAGCAAATGTTCTAATATTTTTTCTCGCTAACCGACATAAAGACATAAAATTCTTCCCCTACCTTATTACATACGCATTCTATACTACTAGTGTATAAAAATATGACATTTTAAACATCGCACTACAATCGGAATTTCTTCTAAGTCTTTAGTCCTAGAAAACGAAATGATAAAAAAATCACATTTAGAATATAATTGTAAAAAGGAGGAGATTGCATGCGTATAAAATTACTATCAATCTTGTCTTTATTATTACTCACAAGTTGTAGCCAACTAATAAACAATGAAGTTGCCACTGTTGAGCCATACAAATTAACAAAAGAGCAAGCTTCTATTTTACAAATGACTCCTTTTCAAGAAGGAAATAGCATGTTTTATAACGTTACGCTTAAAAATGATAAAGATGAAATAAATGCTACAATTGATTATTATAACAATGGTAAAAAAACAAAAGAAATTGCTTACATTGCTACCTCACATTTTCTAGAAAAGAAAATAAAACTCTCTTTCATATCGCCATACCCCTACTTTAATGAAGATGTACCAGAAAAAGGGCAATGGTATATTAATATTAATGGTGGTGCAACACTTGTTCCTGAAGAAGCGCCACCAATCGTAAATAGCTCTGCAACTACTACAATCCAATCTATAAAAAATTTAAAATACAATCAAAAAACGATTTTAGCTGCTGTAATCCAAACCAGTAAAGAAACTGTAATCGTTCCTATCATTGATGAAGAAACAGGCATTGATCTACTCTTAAAAGAAAATGAACACGTTTATCTATTTAGTATCGAGCTAAAAAAAGAACAATAAAGCGGAAATGCAACTTAAGTTGCATTTCCGCTTTATTGTTTAATAAGGTGTACTTTTATGGATCTGAATTAAATCCATTTTCTGTTACTACTATTACTCATCTTCTACTTCTATTCTTTTCTTCTCTCTTGCAATTTTTAAAAACTCTAGTAGCTCTGGATTACTATTCATTTTTTTGTAAGCCACTGACATTTCTGCAACAAAATTAGAATCATATAACTCTTTATATACAACTTCTGTTTTATATAACTTATTTGCCGACACGGGTATTACTGTAATTCCAATTCCTGCTGCTACAAGCCCCATAACTGTTTGATACTCTGTTGCTTCTTGTACAATACGCGGACTAAATCCAACTTCTCTGCAAAGAGATAAAATTGTATCATATAAAGCTGGCCATACTGGTCTCGTAATAAATACAAACGGCTCATCTCGTAAATCTTCTATATGTATTTCATCTTTCTCTGCAAGCGGATGTGCCTTTGGTAAACATAAGGTGCAAGATAACCTTTGAATTGGCTCTAATTCTAATAATTGTGTTGGAATTGGCGGACGTAAAAAGCCAATATCAATACGGTTATCATGAAGTGCATGAACTTGATCTGGTGTTGACAATTCATGTAATGCAACAGACACTCTCGGAAATTTTTTTCTATATTCCCTAACAATTGATGGTAAAATATCGTATATCGCTGCACCTACAAAACCAATTGAAAGTGATCCCACTTCTCCCCTTTGCGCACTTTGTGCAACTTCTACTGCTTTTTCAATTTGTTCAAACGCCTTTTTTACTTCTTTTAAAAACATTTCTCCTGCTTCTGTTAGTTCAACCTTTCTTTTCGTTCTTGAAAATAATGTAACTCCCATTTCTTTTTCTAATTGCTGTATTTGTTGACTAAGTGGTGGCTGTGTCATTTGTAAACGAGCAGCCGCCCGTCCAAAGTGTAACTCTTCTGCCACAACAACAAAATATTGCAAATGCCGTAATTCCATTTTTGGACACCCTTTTCACTTTCGATTAATATGTCTAATATATTAATAACATATAATTTATATATTAGACAAATATTTTGAATGAACGTATAGTAGAAATTGTTAATTCTTTTTTACAATTTTTATGTAAAAAAAGAAAGAGGTGGTTACTGTATGAAATGGTGGAAGTTAAGCGGACAAATTTTGTTACTATTTTGTTTCGCTTGGACAGGTGAATGGATTGCAAAACAGGCACACCTCTCAGTTCCAGGAAGTATAATCGGTATTTTTTTATTATTAATTTCATTAAAATTTAACCTAGTTAAAAAAGAATGGATACAGGACGGAGCAGATTTTTTATTAAAAGAACTTATTTTATTTTTCATCCCTTCTGCAGTCGCTGTCATACGTTACAGAGATACACTAACACAATATGGAATCGATCTCATTTTAATTATTATGATTAGCACTCTTTGCGTTACCTTAGTTACAGGACTTTTAACAGAATTGCTACTAAAGCGGAAAGGATCAACGCAATGATCGGATTTCTTTGTTTACTATTAACACTATTCACATATTGGCTATCAAAAAAAATGTATCAACGTTGGAATTGGAGTCTACTTTCTCCTCTTCTCGTCTGTCCCATTATTTTAATTGCTTTATTGCTCGGATTAGATACACCTTATGAAACATATGAATCTGGTGGTCACTGGTTAACTGAATTATTAAAGCCCGCAACAGTTGCTTTTGCATGGCCAATCTATAAATACTTTGATTTATTAAAGAAACATGGAATGGCTATCTTACTTAATGTCATTGTCGGTTCGTTTTTATCAGTCATTACTTCAGCACTACTAGCAAATTATTTTCAAATTGATTCATCACTAGAACATAGTTTAGCGCCACATATCGTAACAACACCAATCGCAATGGCTATTTCAGAAATGATTGGTGGTATGTCACAATTAACTGCTGTATTTGTCGTTTTAACTGCCTTAACAGGAGCATTGCTCGGTCCTTCTCTCATACGTATTTGCCGTATTAAAACAGCAATCGCAAAAGGTATTATGTTAGGAACGAGCGCAAATGGAACCGGTACATCAAAAGCATTCGAAATCGGTCCTGTGGAAGGAACAATTGCAAGTTTATCTATGCTTTTAACAGCAGGCGCTAGTTTAGTTATCGTTCCGCTTTTCTTGTCTTGGATACATTAAAGAAGCAAGTATTTACATACTTGCTTCTTTATCTATATATTGGCACAGCAATTCATAATCCTCTGGAAAAGCTAAACACAATTGTTCAACTTCATGTATCCCTTTCCAAGCAATTTCATGTATTAACTCATCAGGATCTTGGATTTTCATATTACCGCCTATTTGTTTAACAAAATAATAATGGACATACACTGGAACACCGTATGTAATACCCTCTTTTTCATATATTTTATTTACAACTTCCACATTGTAACCTGTTTCTTCCCAAACTTCCCTGATACAACATTCTTCTAGTGTCTCTCCCTTTTCAAGTCCTCCACTTGGGACAGACCACCTTTTTTCTTCTCCCTCTTTGCCCTGCAATACCATTAAAACTTCATTTTTTTCATTTACACATACCGCTGCACTACCTATCCATCTCTCCATAAACATCCCTCCCCTACTAAAATTCGCCTTCTTTATTATTTTCCCCTTGAAAAAAAGAGGAAAATAATAAAACAATGACGAAAAGTTACATCAACTTCATAGACAATCCCTTCTTAGAAATTAAAACTGGAAGGATGAAAATATGATTTCTAATTATGTTGTGGAATGTGTCTTTTGTGAAGAAAATCGAAAACCTCGCCAAGCTATTGTCACAGTTCCCGCCACTACTCAGCTACTAGCCCTTGAAAAAGTGCGCGCGGAATGCAAACGTCGCTTCGGAAAAACTGTATTATTGCAAACAGAAATTAAAGAAGAAATAATTTTCGAACAAAAAGAAAGCTGACCATAAATTGGTCAGCTTTCATATCCGATCATATTTTCACATGAAGATTAGGGGCATCCTCTTTAAGGATCGGGATTTTCCCATTATGTACGTTCCATAATGGTCATCGAACAATATATTTCTATGCAATTAACTATTGAATAGAATAGGGCAAAACTTGTTCGCATTTTTAGAAAAGGGATAGGGATATAATTCAAGTAGTACTTCGAATACTCGAACTTTACACTCATAATATTAAAACAAATCCTTTTATATGGGAAATATGAATTACCTATATAATTCATTCGTAAAATATATTAATAGTTTGCTATATTAATTTTATCCCGCTATTTGTAAGCAGTAACCCCCTACTGATTATAATTTCACTTTATTCCATCAATAGCATACAACCAGCTAAAACCGGTGTCATAATCATCGAAAACCTCAAAAGCGTTCGCGGTGCATAATTTGTAAACTTCGCGCCAATGTATGCCCCTAACATGGTCCCAATCAATACTTGTAATAACAATATATAATCTAAATATCCTTCCGAACTATATCCTATCCCGCCTCCAATTGCAATCGGTAATATAACAAGCATTGTTGTCCCTACAGATTGCTGAATCGTAAGTCCCAATAGAACCATTAATCCAAGTTGAATAAACGGTGCAGAACCAATCCCAAATGAACCAGCCATCATTCCAGTAACTAATCCAAGGCATACACATTTCAACAAGTAGTTCACGGAAAACTCTTTATGTTTATATAAAGACGACTTTTCTTTGTTTTGGAACATAATTAATTTAATAAACATAAAAATTGCCGATAAAAATAACATCCCAGCTGTAAACCAATGAAGAAGATGTGCTGGTATAAGTGAACCAAATTTAGAACCAATATAAGAGCCAATTGCGCCAAATCCCCCAACAATCCCGCCTATAATAAGTGCAACATTGCCTTCACGGTAATGACTTACAACACCTGATAATGTCGTAAATGCCATTGCAGTTAAAGATGTTGCAAGAGCAACATGAATAGGAATTTGGAATACTAAAGTGAGTATCGCGATAATAAATCCAGCTCCTCCAGCTCCAACAAATCCTAATAAAATACCCATTACTAACATTGTTATAATAATTGCCACAGACTTTCCCTCCAGTAACACAATTATCCATCATATTTATCCTTACATACAAATAAAAAGCATCCTAGACGGATGCTTTTTATTTCAATGATATGTACTTAATCTTGATTAATCAAAATAACTGCTGGACCAGCGACCACCACTCCAGCTACTTCTATCTTTTCAAATTCCTTTACTGTAATAGAGATAACTCCTTCTCTTTCCATCAATTCTTTACTCAGGACATCAGTCGGGATTGCTTTCACCGTCTTACCTCCTTTTCATTTATACAATATGATAAAATGAAACTTTAATCAGTGGGGGGTTTTTCCGTACTTATTAATTATTACCCCTCACCAATCGGACTAATAATCACCCAATGCATCTATATATATGCATCACCTCCGCTTTCATTCCTTATTCCACTCAAAAACCTTCTCCCCCTTCCGTGACATATTGAAAAATAAAAAAGAAGCTATAACATATAGCTTCCCTCTACATTTCTTTAATCTTTATGCACCGTATATTCCATGACTTTTCCATCTCTATCAAATTGGAAAACAAGCTGTTCGCTATCTATTGGAATAAAGCCACGTTCAGTCCCAAGATAATACAAAGTGATAACTCCTTCTTCCCCACTTCTCGTGTCCGTTGAAGCTCCTAACAATTGTGTAATTTCTTCATTTGATTTCCCTATTAATTTATATTTTTGTAATAGATCATCTACCATATGTATCCGTTTCTCTGCATGATTTAACCATCTATTTTGATTAAACTTTGACGTATATTCATTTACACTTAGTTGTACAGTGCATACTATTAATGGTATGAGTGCTACTATTAAAACCCCAGACATTTGCTTCTTTTCTTCATTACGATTTTTAGAAGCATATAAAATAACCCTTTGAACCATGACTAATAAAACAAATGGTATGAATACTACAAAAATGCTCCTTACACTTAAGGGCATATGGATCATATCGATGACGAATATAAATAGAATGTACATTACTATATACAAACAAAAATAGACATACAAAATGCCACGTAGCATAGCGCTCAGAAAGATCCCCCCTTTTAACTCACTATATAATTCATCCTGCTAATCATTTCTCGAATCTGTTCTAATTCTTGCACTGTATATACTATTTTCCCTGCTAAGATTTCATTTCTGAAGAACGTTACAATTTGCTCCCGATCTTTTAATCTAGGTGTTTCCTCACTAGAAAGATCTATTATTTCTTTTCCATTTTCATTATAAAAATATACAACTGGTTTTACCTTTTCTTTTATACTATTAGTCTGCATTTCTTTCAAACAATTGTATAAAATTTGAGATAGTTTCTTCGCCTTATATACTGGATTCCCTTCATTTTTCACTTGTATAGTTGACGAATCTTTACCTACTATATATTCAAATGTCTCTTCTTTTTCAACTTCTTGTTGATACTTACCCATTTCATCAATCATAAATGAATATATACCAGCATTTTCTTTCGTTAAACCATGAACTAATTTCTCTTCCCATTCTTTCGTCTCAAGTAGATAAATACCAGTTTTGCACAAGATGAGATGATGGATTCGATTATCGTTTATTTCACTATTATTTTTAATAAAAACATTCGGCATGATTTGAATTTCAGCATCTAATATGATGCCTTGCTCTATGAATCCTCGCTTCATATAATGTAATGTTTCGTACGTATTCATTTCAGCGCCGTTTTTAGTATATTCTCGTAAATTTGCAATTAATTTTTGAAACATATGTATTTCATTATTATGTTTATTTTGTATTTCACTACGTTCTTTACTATGCTGCACAGCTAATTGATTTTTCATCATACGCATATTTTCAATTTCTCTATTTGCACTTACTTGTAAATCATTGTATTTTTTCTGTTCCATATTTTTCAAATTATTTTGTTGTTCTGTATGCTCTATCACTGTAGCTGCAATTTCATTTTTATACGTTTCAATCGCTTGTTTCTTTTCAAATTCTACTTGCTGACTCTCTGATTCTAACTGTTTATTTTTATAAAACAGCACAAATACTACAGCTAATAATATTAAAACCGCACCTATTAGCACATAATTCATATTTTTACCCCTTTATTTCATTTTCGATTATTTTTTATAAATATATCTACTATAGTATACTATGGTTTCGATACAGACTTTGTAAAAGTTGTATATTTTTAATAAAAGGCACCTCTGACGGGGCACCTTTTATTTTCACTCTATTGTACACCATACTGAATATAACTTGGATCGTAGTATATCCA
>NZ_JAKUFY010000016.1:0-77342 GCF_022663675.1 Bacillus cereus group sp. BfR-BA-01355 | reverse complement strand
GAACAAGGCCTAGTTTCGGCAACTTTATTTTGTTCCCTACAACGGCAATGTTTTCATTTGTTTGTTTTGTGGTATAAGATTGTACGTTGTTCTTCTTAGATTTAAAGCGCGTATAAGCATCCGCAAGGTTGCGAACAGACGACTGAATCGCAATACTATCCACTTCTTTTAGCCAAACAAGCTCTTTCTTCATGGCAGGTAGTTTGGCAGAGCATGTACCATAGGTCAAGCCTTTTCCTGTCTCTTTGTATGCGTGATCCCATAGGGATAGGAAATAATTGAATACAAAGCGAGAACAACCTATCGTTTTGTTAATTAGAATTGCTTGTGCTTGATTTGGATAGATACGAAACTTATAGGCTTTATTAATTATCATTTGATTCACCTCCATTTCGGTATATGACCATTATATACCAAACATATATTCGATGGATAGTGAAGTAACACTTTATGTATATCGAGCAATTAAGATGGTTCCTTGCCATCCCTTGTTCGAAGCCAACTCATATCCCACCTACTCACTTCGCGTTCCTTGAGGAAGGAGTCTTCTTGGCTAAAATGATAAAAGACACTTTATAAAGTGTCTTTTATACGTTATAAGGTTAATACATTAATTTCATACTTCTTCTTTTGTTTCTCCAACATGAGTGGTCTCTAGAACTCAAAGTACTGCTATTGAATTTTTTTGAAATAGTACCCCATACCCATCAAGCTAAGAATTTAAGTGCAATATCATTCGTGGAATTTCTCTTTATAAAGGGAGTACTTAAGATTCAAATAAAACATCTTTTCCATGTCGTACTGTTTTATTGAAGTCTATCTGAGTTGTAGCTAGTTCACCGAGATTGCAAATTCTGAGTTCGGTGCCCCAGCGAATACGATTGTTCCGTTCTTCGGCAGTTTCACCTTGTTATTGCCGTTCACAATAGTAAAGTTGACGCAAACTCCCTTCTCATCATACACCGCAAAAGAACCTTCTGATGGCAACGTCACGGTAATTATTTTCTCTGTTGCCGCTTGCGGGATTGTAAACCATTTCGCATGCCCATTTGTTCCCAACATAACTTTGGATGATTGATCTACATCAATCGGTTTTACGTTAGATTCACTCACGTATAACAACCCGGCCATTTCCATATATTCATTTCCATCTTCTGTATAGAAGTGCGTTTCCGTCGTATCACGGCCATTCATCACGGGAATTTGGAGCTGATGCGTTGCGGTATTTGGACCTGTAATTTTTCTGCCATCCCAATAACCCGCCAGGCCTTCCTTGCGAGTAATTTGTGTAGTCAGAAGTTTCGGTTGAACGAGATATTGAATAGAACTAAATTTCTCGTTCACAAGATAGAACTTGACACCTTCCCGCTTTGCCCATGCAGCAGCGGTTTTCTTCGATAGCACGTTGTCTTCTAGTTTCTCAGCTAAATAGTGAGTCATCACAATTTGCCCTAAGCCTGGATGAGATTTATATGCGCTCTCCCTCAAATAAGTTCTTCCATTCTTCTCGGCTACGAAGTTGAGCTTTGAAGTACCTTTTTCATTAATAAAGCTTCCATCTGCAGTATATACATATTTTTCTTCTCGATTAGATGGTAAGAACAGTTCTCCATTCTTCGTAATTTCAATTTTGAAATCAGTTTCGCTATTGCCATAAAAGCCTGCTTTCTTTGCTAAACCTTGAGGCATTTTGACTTTGACCGGCTTGCCAAAGGATTTATTCGGCTTGATGTCCTTAATAGTACCTTTTTCTTTAAGCGTGGCGAGTAACAATTCAGTTGCCATTAGTTGATTTGTAGAGCTCCTTCCACCGGATGACAATACAGCCGCTGCTATTTTCTGTTCCGGAAGCACGACTAGTATAGCATGTTGCAGCGCTGTATCACCGCCCTTAGCCAAAGCTTTGATCCCATATTCACTGAATGGGTATAGTTTCACACTATCCCAGCCAAGACCATAGTTAAAAATATTATCTCCAGTCCCCGGCCACATTCCTTTTTTATATTCCTCTTGCTCCATCGCCTTGACTACCTTATCAGAGAGGATTCCTTTTCCCTGTCCCATAAATAGTTGTGAGAATCGCACCATATCTTCTGCCGTGGAAGATATGCCTCCCGTACCAATTACATTCACCGATTCATTTGGAAGTTGTCCTTGGTACGCCGGGAAATATAGTCCAGCCCGATTTTCACCCCTCCATTTGTCCTGAGGCGTTTTCGTATGTTTCATCTTTAAGGGCCCTGTAAAGCTTTGATGTAGAAATTCAGTAAAGCTCATACCACTAACTCTTTCAACCAAAATTTCGGCCAGCGTAAAGCCATCGTTACAGTATACAGAGAAAGCGCCCGGATCCGCCTTCAAGTTTTGATTTGACAATTGCTGTAACAAGGTATCATGGGCATAGGTATCATTATCGTTAAATAAAAATGCATTACCTAACGTAGAACCTTGCAATCCAGAGGAATGATTTAATAACATACGCGGTGTAATACGTTTGTATCGACCGTCTTTCATCTTAAAATCAGGAACATAGCGGACAATAGGAGCATCCAAATCGACTTTTCCTTCATCGACCAATTTCATTACAGCCGCTGTTGCATACATTTTACTGACTGAACCAATCCCGTATAGAGTATCTTTGGTTAGCGGCTTTTCCCCTTCCATATCGTTCTTGCCAGCCTGACCCGATAAAATAAGTTTTCCATTATCAATTAGTGCATACTGCACGCTAGCTGCCCCATGGGACTTCGTAAGTAGCTCCGCCTTCTCTGCTGCAATCTTCTTCAGTTCCTGGCTGGCTACTTCTTCATTAGTTACAACTGTAGTCTTATTATCAGAGAATGCTCTCGCCCCTGTTGGTAGGATCATAGTTAACACTAATGTCGCGGTTAACACACCATTTAGCTTAATTTTCATGAGGGAATTACCTCCTTAGATAAGTGATCGATTTTATCATTAATTTGTTTAACTACGAAACTATGATAAATTTTACCCGTCTTTACTTTTAGACTACTTGCTAAATTCAGCAAGTAAAATATTTTTAAAAGGATCAGGACTATCAGCTTTAAGACTGTTCAAATTGACGGCCAATGTATGCTTGCCTCCAAGTGTGCCCCCAGCAAAAGTTAAAAAGCCAGGAATGGTTCCTCCATGCCACCATATCGATACACCGTTTGAAAGCTTCATTTTGAAAATTCCAAGCCCGGAATCGCCAAGTTCATCTGTTCCTGTAGGGACTTTTGAGTGCCAACTGTATGTTAGTCTCATAAATTACTTTTTGGCTTAGAATACTTTTACTACTAGTTTCTTTTTCGCATAAATATATCCTATCTACTCCCCCTTTTTTAATCTTCTCTATATCTGTATCCTATACAATAAAAATTTCTTTTTTCTTATCCATTCCTTACAAATTTCTTACATTCAAAATCATTTCTATAATAGAAGGAGCTTCTGTGCTTCAAAACGCAAAGCATTTTCCAATAAACGTATTGATTAAAAAGAAAATGTACTTTTAGGTTGCATATTAAAAACTTAGCTTGATAGCGATATGGTGGTATCCCATTGCTATCAAGCTAAGCTCATGTAACGCTAATAATAAGCTAGATTGTTTCTTTTTTTCAAAAATCTATATGTAGACGCTTTAAAGATTTAAAATTAAAATAAAGATTTAGTCTCAATCTGGAATTGTTGTCCTAGTTTTAGCTTTTATAGCAAGAGGAGTATATCTACAACATCCATTTCTAGATTGGGCTGCTACATTAGCCATTATAATTTGTTATCTTTGTTGAAATTTTTTCGTAAAGATTAAGAATAAATCTCTAAAGTAGATATTGAATTAGATTCTAATGTTAGATAGAAATAAATTTTAATTAAAAACAGATTGAAAATATCCATTTAAAATAAATATAAAGCTAAAAATATTGATAAACCGTAGCATGTATAAATTTATATATATTTAAAATATAATTTTAAATTTTCTATTTCGATGTTATACTATTATTAACCAAGAAGTCTCCAATTGATTATATCTAATCACTTCATTTTCTTTAATAGTATGTCAACATATAAAAAGACACTTAAAAAAGTGTCTTTTTATATGTATTTAAACAAATTACATACACGTAATTGAAAAATGTTTTATGAATTTCTTCTGTGAGCTGATACCATTGTTACTTTACTCATTTCTTCTTTAAACAAATTGTTCCGAAATATAAATGGTACTTTTGAAGGATTGTTATACTTATTCAATTACAAATAATTTAATTTCATTTCTGTATTTTTTTCACCTATGAACTAACTTAATGCCCACATTTTACAGAATACAAAGGCCCCATCCTTGTTTTACAATTAACACTCCTTAGTAACTTTTTACTAAAAGAGTATATTGCAACAATTTTTCATTTGGAAATTCATTTATCTATGAATAGGTAAAGATAATTTCTCTATAATTTCTCTCCACTCAAACTCATAAGCCTCTGGACTTCTTATAACATAAATTGGAATGTTTATACCATTCATATTTTTAATATTAAAAGTAAATCTTATAACGTTTAATGGTAACAATTTATTATCAATACTTTTCATTATTTCTTGTATAGAAAAATCCGGAAACTCAATCGTAATATACTCTAAGTTTGGAGTATAATCTTCTTTTGTTATCTTTGTATATCCATACTTGCTATCATACACATTAATAATTGAATGTAAAAATGAGATAGCTTCTTCCTTTTTCTTAGAATCCATATCATATAAATAATAGACTTGATTATCTATATAAACCCTTGCAAGATACTTCTGTTCTAATAAATTTTCTCCAGTAAAATAAAAATTTGGGTTATTTTTTAAATCACTTATTAACTCCTCACATTTAGGAATCTGATGAAGCCAAGAACTACATACTACAATACTCTCATCGATTATTTGCGCAGTAATATTCATACAGCGTAATTTATTTAATGCCAAGATACGATGTGTTCCATCTAAAACAAGATATTTGTTTGATTCAATTCTCATAACAATTGGTAGGTTACTCAAGGCTTTTTGAGCATCAATATTACTTTTAATTTTAATTAATTGTTCCTCATTATATTCTTCAAAAAAAATTAATTCTTCATATGGAATAAATTTGATTTCATAGACCATGATTTTAGCACCTCTCTTAATTCCCTAAACTTCAATGTTTGTTATCAACGATAAAAATCTTATTTTTAGGGGATACAATATTAAAGTAAAACTTCTAAGCAACTATTAATCAAATAAAGGAACTGTAATTAAAACCGATTACAGTTCCTCTTGATAAAAAAGCTTAATATAAGCTTAGCAATTTTCCTAATCCCTCTTTTTTCGCCTTCTCATAAATGGCATGAGCACATGCAATATCTTCAATGGCCATACCCATAGGATTTAATATAATAATTTCTTCATCGGTCGCTCTTCCTAATTTTTTACCAGTTATAATATCACCAAGTTCTGCATGAAGCATTTCTTTTGAAAATTTCCCTTCTACAACGAGCTGATTAATTACCTTCTTTTCTCTATTTGCTTGATCCCAATCATCTACAATTACCTTATCAGCCTTTAAAAAAGCTTCTTTTTCTATATCCATTATAGAGATATTACTGACAAAAGTTCCTTTTTGTATCCAATCTGCTTCTATATATGGAGTGTCTGCTACCGTACATGTTACAAGTACCTCAGCTTGTTCTACCGCATTTTTTGCTGATTCTTTTACCTGAAAATCGACATGACTAAAACGTTCTTTCATTTCTTGAGCAAAAGCTTTTGCTTTTACATTATCCAAATCAAATAGATTAATTTGTCTAATATGATTAAACTGTTCTAGTAAAGAATTTATGTGCATTTTAGAAATTAATCCGCAACCGATAATTGATACATTTTCAAATCCTTTTTTCGCCAAATATTTTGCTGCAACTACAGTAACAGCTGCTGTTCTCATAGAACTAATAACACTACCTTCTAAAATGGCAATTGGAAAATTTGTTTCTGGATCATTTAAAATAATTAGTGCACTAGCTCTTTCCATATTTTTTTTGGTCGGATTATCAAACTTACTTCCGATCCATTTAATCCCTGAAATAGAAGGTTCGCCAAGATACGCTGGCATAGCAATAATTCTATCTGCGATATGCTCTCCTTCTTTATTAGTCTTTAAATAAGGCTTTAAAGGTTGACTAAAGTTCCTTTCTGAATGTAATGTTAGTGCTTGTGTAATAGCTTGCACATAAATGTTGGCCTTATAACCACCTAAATCAATAATATTCTGTTTACTAAGATAAATTAATTCTGGTTTTGTTTCTAATAACATAATTAACACTCCCTTAAAATAATATCTATTTTTTTTAAACTAAAATGGAATCATTAATTGATTGTGGTAATTCAATATCATGTTCAACTAACCATTCATCTGAAAATATAGTATTATAATATCGATCACCTCTATCTGGTAATATCGCTAATACTTTTTTAGACTTTGGTAGTTTATCTATTAGTCTTAGAGCAGCACATACAACTGCACCAGAAGATCCACCAACTAATATCCCTTCTTTTGATACAAGCTCTCGTGTTATAAAAAAGGCATCTGCATCATTAACGTAACTTAGATCATCATAAAGACTTCGATTCACATTTCCAGGTACAATCGCATTTCCTATCCCCAAAAGCCTTCTTACCCCAGGCTTTCCTCCGAATATAACTGATCCCACAGCATCGACAGCCATAACTTTTACAGATGGATTTAATTTTTTCATTCCTTTTGCAACACCCGTAATTAATCCAGCAGTACCTACAGGACATACAATCCAATCTAAAGTATCATTAAAATCATCATAAATTTCTTGAACTAAAGTATGCACGTAGGCCTCCGGATTTTCAGGATTGTTATATTGATTAGGCCAATAAGCTCCATCAATAGAATTCGCTAAATCTTGTGCTATTACGAGTCTTGCTTTTAAGTAGTTTCCGTGTTCATCTGATACATCAACCATATGGACTTGGGCACCATATGATTTAATAAGATTCAGATTCACTTTACTTATTTTAGGGTCAACTACACAAATCATTTTATATCCTTTCATCTTTGCTACTAACGCTAAACCAATTGCAAGATTCCCAGAAGAGGATTCAACAATTGTTCCTCCTGGCTTTAACTGTCCACTATTTTCAGCATATTCAATTACTCGCTTTGCAACTCTATCTTTCGAACTTCCTCCAGGATTAAATCCTTCTAATTTTACATATAGTTGAGCACTCTCAGGTGGGACCAGCTTATTAATTTTTACAATAGGTGTATCTCCTATTAATGAAAGAACGTCATCATGAATCATGTTTTTGCCCCTTTTCACATTAATTAGCTCATTTAATTTTTATAAAAAACCAATACCCTCATTCCAATCTTTTTTAACTTAAACTTCACATAATAAGACGGGATCAGTATACAACCTGATTGATTTTCCCCATAATTCCAACAGTTCATTCCAATCCTCCTCTACAAAATCTTCTCGGATTAGAAAACTTAACGGAATGTTTAAATTCAAAATACGTCCACAATTTAATTTAAATTTAGTTACACCTGCAGGTAGTAGTAAATTCGACTCTACTAATTGTTTGATTTGATACAACTCTAGCAAAGTATAGCTAAACACTATGCCGTCTGAAGGAATTAATTCGTCATTTGTTATTCTAGTAAACGGATATTTATTTGTATAAGCATTAACAATTTCTTTCCAAATTCTAATTTTTATTTCCATATCTTTTTCCATTTCTGGATTAATTGCTAGATCATACTTTATTCCATTAACAAACACTGTTGCAATTAAATTTTCACTTTCAATATTTTCACTTAAAAAAATATTAGAATTACTTTTTAATACCTCTAATACTCCCTCACTATCTGATATATGATGTGACCATGCTCCAATTGATAAATAATCTGCTTTAACGACCTGAACAACCATCCTTTTACAATTTAATTGCTTCAAAGATAACGTCCTATGTGCTCCATCAAGGATTAGATATTTATCTTCAGCTAATTGTAAAGCGATTGGAGGATTCTTTAAAACCTGTTCATTTTTAATCTTATGACTTAACTTTTTTAACCTTTCATGTTCATATTCTTCATGTAAATATATTTGCTCCGTTGGAATAACTTTTAAGTCATTTAGCATACCATTTCCTCCTGGAAACTATTATCATCATTTAAGATAAAGTTTTATATAAATCTATTAATTCTTTAAGAAGAATTTCTTTAATACTAAATGTATATTTTTTATTTTTTGAACATTTTAAAGCAACTGAGACAATATAATCAGGATCTAATAAAAAGGAATTATATAAAAAATCACCTCCTTTAATAATCCCGCTATTTTCTGGTACAGAAATAGATACAGGATGTGTATAAAACCCTGTTCCTTTGGCTTTTAACACAGCTTCCTTCCTTGTCCAAATTCTAAAAAACATCTCTTTCTTATCTGTAGACTTTATCTGATCTAATACTAATTTAATTTCTCTTTCACAAAAAACTACATCCATAACATCTAAATAATTTCTATTGGTCTTTTCAACATCTATCCCAATATATTTTTCTTTAGCAATTCCACAAACAATCATCTGGCTTGTATGTGATAAATTAAAATACATAGGATTTTGTTGTTTATTGAACTCCCAATTTACATATGGCTTTCCAAAACTATTTTTTTTCAACAAAATATCATTTACTAACAAATTTAATTTTTGTGTAAATAGAGACTTCACCAGCAACCTTCCAAGTAAGAACTCAAGTTTTTTATGCTCTACTAGAAAACTGTAAAATTCTACCTGTTCTTCTACATCTAAAACATTCAAACACCAATTAAAATCTGATATTTTTATATTTTCAGGTATTTTCAAATATAAAACGGATACTCTTTCTTGCATTATTCTTCCTCACAATAATATTTCATTTATCATCCATATTTTTAAATAAATTCATTTATTTGTTTTCTAATAATTCCTTAGAAATTAAATATAGCAACTCTTTTTCAACTTCTTTTAAATAGAAATGATTTCCTGGTAACATCTGAACTTTAAATGCTTTACTAGTGTGTTTCTCCCACTGTTTTAGATGCTCTAAACGAACTCTACTATCCTCTGTTCCACCATACGCCACAATAGGACAATTTAATTTATTTCTTTCTTTATATACATACTTTTCACACACTTCAAAGTCCGCACGTATAGTAGGTATAATTAATTCCATTAACTCTTGATTACTTAATATTTCTTCAGATGTTCCTCCCATTTCTTTTAATTTCTCAATAAAAATAGGTACAGATAAATCATGCATATTATTTGTTATTGGCGATAGATGCGGTGCCCTAAAACTCGAAATAATTAACTTTTCTGGAAATGTTGAAAAATTTTCTTTTAGATACCATGACATTTCATAACTTAATAATGCCCCCATACTATGTCCAAAAAATACATAAGGCTTATCTAATAAAGGAAGAATCTCTACTGCTAATTCACATATAATTGATTGGATATTATTGAATGGTTTCTCCATAATTCTATTTTCTCTACCTGGTAATTGAACAGCAATTACCTTAACCTGTTCCGGTAATTTAGTTGCCCATTTTTTAAAATTACTGGCACTTCCTCCTGCATAATGAAAACAAAATAATCTCATACTAGTTGGAAAAGAATTTACCTTATTATATTTTTTGAAATATAGCGATGGTGAATAAATATTATTCATATCAAACACACCTTTAAAAATTAATTTAAATTAGAACTAGAATTGTATAATTTTTTACTTATCTCTTCTAAGAATATATCAATATGATATGCAATATCTTCAGCATGCGCAGACTGCATCATACTATAATGAGTTGCGTTTAGTTCTATAACTTTTAATTCTTTTTGCACATATTTCCCCCAAAATAAGGTATCATCTTCTGCATGATTATTTTCTTTATGTGGATGATTTGCAGTAAAAAGTAATATATCTTGATCCAATTTTTCCGGTTGATAACTCCGATAAGCATTAAGATTTGTTTGAAATACCTGAATCATCTTTTCTAGATCTTCAACTTGTATATCTTGCTTAAACTTTGAATGATTTTTCAAATAACTTATTACATAGCGAATACGTTCATCTTGCATACTTAAATTTTTGTATCCTAATATTAATTCTTCGGATACTTCTAGGTTATATTGCTTCATTAAATCATTCATAAATACGGCTAAGTCATCCCATTCTGATGAATCATTATATATATCTGGTGCCCATGTATCTAGCAATATAATGGCTTCAACCTTTATTCCTTTCTCAACTAATTTTCTCGCCATTTCAAAAGCTACAACCCCACCAAAAGACCATCCACCAATAATATAAGGACCCTCTTCCTGAACATTCTGCATTTCCTTAATATAAAAATTAGCCATTTCTTTTATATTTGTTAATATTGTTTCTTCACTCTCTAATCCTAGCGACTGAAAAGCGTAAAAAGGACGCTTAACCCCTAAATATTTAGCTAATTCAAAATAACTTATAATATGTCCACCAATAGGATGAACAAAGAAAATAGGTCTCTTATTCCCCTTTGGTTGAAGAGGTACTATTGAATTATTAACTTTATAAATTTTATTTCTATCTATTTGTTTCGCTAATGCAGCAATTGTTCCACTTTGAAAAATAACAGTTAACGGAATTTTTACATTAAAAGTATTTTTAATTTTTGACATTAATTGAACAGCCAATAGAGAGTGCCCACCAATTCCGAAAAAATTGTCATATATAGAAATTCCAGAATAACCTAGTAGCTCTTCCCAGATTTCAACTAATTTTTTTTCAATATCTGTTTTGGGTTCGATATATTCTGTTCGTTTAATTAAGGACATATCTGGAGCAGGCAATGCCTCCTTGTCTACTTTTCCATTAATTGTTAAAGGTATTTTTTCTAACAACACAAAAGCACTCGGTACCATGTAATCCGGCAACTGCTCTGACATATAATTGCTAAGTTTCTCAACCTCATCAGCTGTAAGGTCATCTCCAATAATGTACCCAACTAATCTTTTTTCACCTGGAATGTCTTCTCGAACTAAAACAATACCCTCACGTATTTTAGAATATTGATTAAGTATAGTTTCAATCTCTCCTAATTCAATTCTAAATCCTCTCAATTTAACTTGTTGATCTATGCGGTCAATATACTCAAGATTTCCATTTGGTAAATAACGCACTACATCTCCAGTTTTATACAATTTCTGTTCCTCATTACTATCGAATGGAGAATTAATAAATCTTTCCGCAGTTAATTCCGGTCGTTTATAATACCCTTTTGCTAATCCCACTCCTCCAATATATAGTTCTCCATGAACACCAATAGGTACGGGTTGTAAAGAGGTATCTAATACATACATTTCAGTATTGAAAATAGGCTTTCCTATAGGTATGGATTTACTATAATTCTCTCCTGGTTTTACTATATAATTAGTACATCCAACTACTGCTTCAGTTGGTCCATATTCATTTATTATGACTGTATTTGGAGCATGCTTTACCCAAAAATCAACATGTTTTGCGAGTAGAGGCTCCCCTCCTACTACAAAAGTATCTGTACAAAAAGCAGCATCTTCTTCAGAAACTTGATGAGATAATAACTCTAAATGGGCTGGTGTTAGCTTTATAACACTATATTTTCTTTTCTGAACCCATCTTCCTAATTCTTCTAAATCTAATCCCTCAGGAAATAAAACTACTGTTTCTCCTATACATAATGGAGAAAGCATCCCTGTAATTGTTAAGTCAAAAGATATTGATGACAGAACTAATGAACCTTGTCCACCATTCCCTTTATAATAATTTTGAGTGCACCAATTTAAATAATTTGTTAATCCTCGATGTGGAACCATGACTCCTTTTGGTTTTCCAGTAGATCCTGAAGTATAAATTACATAAGCTAGATTATGCACTTGAACTTCCCCTATTAAATCCGAAGTCCTCATTTTTTCAATTTCATTCCAATCCGTATCTAAACAAATAACCTTCACTTTATCTTTATGAATTCTATTAGATAAGCCCTGATGGGAAAGAACAATTGGTACCATAGAGTCTTCTAACATATAATGAATTCTTGCTGATGGAGCATTTGGATCAATTGGTACATATGCTCCACCTGCCTTTAAAACCCCAAAAATTCCTATAATTAGATCTAAAGAACGTTCCATGGAAATACCTACCATAACTTCTGGACCTACCCCTTGACCTTTTAAATAATGAGCTAACTGATTAGATTTTTTATTTAATTCATCATAAGTTAATGAAGCATCCCCGTATTGTACTGCTATATTGTTCGGTACTTTTTTGACCTGTTCTTCAAATAGTTCAGGTAGAGTGGTATCTATCTGTAAATTATTTATTACATTATGTTTTCTTTTAATTATTTGATTCAATTCTTCTTTGTTTATTAATGATAATTGGTTTAATTTTATGTTGGGATTTTCAATTACCTGTTCTAATATAGACAGATAATGTTTAGAAATACGTTGAATGGTACTTTTTCTAAATAAACTAGTGTTGTAGTTAAAAGTTCCAGATACCTTATCTTCCTCCTCAATCATAGATAAGGTCAAATCAAACTTTGCAACATTAATATTTAATTTCTCAGGCCTAATTTTTACACCTGACATTTCAATTATATTTTGTGTTTGTTTCTCTAAAGCAAAAACAGTTTGAAAAAGTACAGAGCTATTACTCTGACGTTCTGGTACAATTTCTGCAACAATATTTTCAAATGGGATATCTTGATTCGAATATGCTCCTAGGCATGTTTGTTTTACTTCTTGTAATAGTTCCCTAAAACACATATCTTTTCTCACTCTAGTACGCAATGCTAACGTATTTACAAAAAAACCTATTAATGGTTCAATTTCTAAATGATTTCGATTTGCAATTGGTGTACCCACAATAATATCTTCTTGTTTACTATATTTATATAACAAAATATTATACGCCGCTAATAACAGCATATACAATGTACCACCCTCCTGTTGGGATAAGGTTCTTAATTTCTCTACTAACCCTTTAGGAATTGTGATATATTCTTCGTCTCCATTATATGTTGCTTTATTAGGTCTTGAAAAATCTCTTGGTAAATCTAGCACAGGTAGATTGCCACTCAATTGTTTTTTCCAATAATTCAATTGTTCTTGTTGCTTGGAACCTTTTAACCATCCCTTTTGCCAAATAGAAAAATCAGCATATTGCATTGTTAATGGTAATAAAGGGGAATTGTTTCCTTTTATAAATGCATTATAAACTTTCGAAATTTCTTGAATTAAAATTCCAACAGACCATCCATCTCCAACAATATGATGCATATTTAGCAACATCCAATATTCTTTTTCTTCTACTTGCCAAATATTTGCACGTACAAGGGGACCTATCTCAAGATTAAAAGGTTTTTTTGCAACCTTTTTTATCTGTTCATCAGAAATTTTTTGTCTTTCCTCTTTAGAATACGCCCGAAGATCAACATATTTAACTTTTATTGATAAATTCGGATTTACAATTTGGATTGGCTGCTCGTCCATTAATAAAAAAGTAGTGCGTAAAATTTCATGTCTTTGTATAATTTCATTTAAACTTTTTTCAAAAACATTAATATCAAAGTCTCCTTCTATCTTCAGAAGAAACGGCATATTATACGTTGAAGAACCGGGTTGTAATTGATCAAAAAACCAAAGTCTTTGCTGAGCAAAAGATAGAACAGGAAGGTCACTTTCCCTCCTCTTTTTCATAATATTTTTAGAACTATTCCGTTTTAATCGATCCATTAAAAATTTTTTCTTCTCTGGGGATAATGATTCTAATTTTGCAAATAAATCTTCCTTTCTTTCCATAAACGCACCTCCATTATTAAAAAGTATATTTCGTAATATAACACTCTTCTGAAATTAATAAATTATCTACTCTTGATGATTTATTAATATTGATAATGCTTTATCTGACATCATTTCATCTGTATCCTCTAAATCTTTTAGTAAATCGATCAACTCTTTATCTTGCTCCAGCTCTAGTTCTTGTTTCACAATCAAAACAAACTCCTCTAAGGTAGTAACTTCAAATATTATCTTTAATGGTAATTCTATTTTCAATTTGTTTCTTACTAGCGAAATAAATTTTGTTGCTAGTAAAGATTCCCCACCACTTTTAAAGAAATTATCTTTCATGCTTACCTTCTTATATCCCAATACTTCGCCCCAAATCATTGCAATTTCTTTCTCCAAATCAGTTATTGGTTCTACAAATTTCTGATCATCCCCACTAAATATTGGTTTTGGTAACCGTCTTCTATCAATTTTCCCATTTGGAGTTAATGGAAGTTCTTCTAATACTACAAACTTTGCTGGTATCATATAATCTGGTACATGTTTTTTCATATATTCATAAAGAAAATCCCATTGCATCATGTGTTTATATTTTGGTACAACATATGCTATTAATTTTTTATTCTCATTTTCCTCATAAACATTAACAACTACACTTGAAATTGCATCATGATTACTTAAAATACTTTCAATTTCTCCTAATTCAATTCTAAATCCTCTCAATTTAACTTGTTGATCTATGCGATCAATATACTCAAGATTTCCATTTGGTAAATAACGCACTATATCTCCAGTTTTATACAATTTCTGTTCCTCATTACTATCGAATGGAGAATTAATAAATCTTTCCGCAGTTAATTCTGGTCGTTTATAATACCCTTTTGCTAATCCCACTCCTCCAATATATAGTTCTCCATGAACACCAATAGGTACGGGTTGTAAAGAGGTATCTAATACATACATTTCAGTATTAAAAATAGGCTTTCCTATAGGTATGGATTTACTATAATTCTCTCCTGGTTTTACTATATAATTAGTACATCCAACTACTGCTTCAGTCGGTCCATATTCATTTATTATGACTGTATTTGGAGCATGCTTTACCCAAAAATCAACATGTTTTGCGAGTAGAGGCTCCCCTCCTACTACAAAAGTATCTGTACAAAAAGCAGCATCTTCTTCAGAAACTTGATGAGATAATAACTCTAAATGGGCTGGTGTTAGCTTTATAACACTATATTTTCTTTTCTGAACCCATCTTCCTAATTCTTCTAAATCTAATCCCTCAGGAAATAAAACTACTGTTTCTCCTATACATAATGGAGAAAGCATTCCTGTAATTGTTAAGTCAAAAGATATTGATGACAGAACTAATGAACCTTGTCCACCATTCCCTTTATAATAATTTTGAGTGCACCAATTTAAATAATTTGTTAATCCTCGATGTGGAACCATGACTCCTTTTGGCTTTCCGGTAGAACCGGAAGTATAAATCATATACGCTAAATCATCTAAATCTACAAAATGGTCAAGATTTATAGTATCTTCCTCATTAATCTCTTGATTTCCATCCATTTGCACTACATTATCAACTCTAAATTCATTAAACCTAGACATAAAACTTTTCTGAGTAAGTAATATATCAAGTTGAGATTCTTCTAATATGTAAGACAGCCTTTCCATTGGATAAGAAGGATCTAACGGGATATAAGCTCCCCCAGCTTTAAGTATTCCCAATATTGAAATCATTAAATCCGAACAACGCTCTAAGCAAATTCCAACATATCTTCCCGAACTGACCCCATTTCTCCGCAAGTAATGCGCAACTTGATTTGCTCTATTATTTAATTCACGATAAGTTAATGAATCATTTTCACAGATTAAAGCTATAGCATCAGGGGTTTTTGTTACTTGTAATTCAAATTTTTCTTGTATACACATACTACTTAAATTTTCTTTATTGTTATTCCACCCATTTAAAATCTTTCTTTTTTCTTCATCATCTAATAATGAAATTTCACTTAATTGAACATTCGGATTTTCTATAATATCTTTTAATATAGTTACAAAATGTTTTGCCATCTGTTGTATACTGCTTTTCATAAATAAATCTGTACTATAGTTAAACGTGCAAATAAGTTCATCATCATGTTCATTAATTATTAAACTTAAATCGAATTTTGCTGTATCGGTTTCGAATCTTTCAAAATCCATATTTACATTTGCAAGATTGAGAGATTTTTTAATATTCTGTTCTAGTGAAAACATCGTTTGAAACAAAACTGAATTATTTGCTGTTCGTTCTGAATTTAATTCACCCACAATTGCTTCAAAAGGTATATCTTGATTTGAATATGCTCCTAAGCATATTTCTTTTACTTTATTAATCAGTTCACGAAAAGCTACATCTCTTTTTGAATTAATACGTAAAGCTAATGTATTTACAAAAAATCCAATGAGAGGCTCTATCTCTCTATGATTCCTATTTGCAATTGGTGATCCTATGATAATATCTTCCTGATTGGTATACTTTAGAAGAAGGGTATAATATGCTGCAAGCAAAGTCATATATAATGTACAACCTTCACTTTTACCTAATTCTTTTAATCTCTGCACAGTTTCATATGAAATTTTAACAAGTTCATTACTACCCTTGTATGATAATTTACTTGGTCTGGAAAAATCAGTGGGTAAATCTAGTACTGGTAAGACATCTTTAAATTGTTTCTTCCAATAGTCTAATTGTGTTTGAAATTTAGAACCTGTTAACCAATTCTTTTGCCAAATTGAGAAATCCGCATATTGTATCTTCAAAGGTGATAAATTAGCAACATCCGCTTTCAAAAAATTATTATATAAAATAGATAGTTCCTCAATTAATATAGCCATTGACCAACCATCCCCAATAATATGATGCATATTTACTAAAACCAAAAATTCATCTTCTGTTATCTGCCAAATACTTGTATGTAGTAACGGACCCATTTCCAAATTAAAAGGTTCGATTGCTTTCCTTTTCATTTGTGACGAACATATATCTTCAGCAGTGTCCTTGGAATAGGAACACAAATTATGAACTTCAAAATCTATTTCCATAAATGGATGTATTTTTTGACGTAAATCTCCATCTAACGATAAAAATGTAGTACGAAGAATTTCATGCCTGCATATAATTTCATTTAAACAACGTTTAAAGACACTAATATTAAATTCTCCCTTTATTTTCACTAAAAACGGCATATTGTATATAGAAGACCCAGGCTCTAATTGTTCAAGAAACCACATTCTTTGTTGTGCAAATGATAAAATTGTAGGTTCATTAGTTTTTCGAGAAGGAATTATACTTGATTCATTTTTATTCAATTGTTTCTCTAAAAATATTCTTTGTTCAGGAGATAATTTAGCTAACCTAGCCATAAGCTTTTCTTTACTCATTTTTTCTGATCCTCCTAATATCATAAATTGGTGGTGGGAATAGACTTTTAATATTCCCACCTACCTCATTATTTACAACTTATTATTGACCATCTTTTAAAATTAAATTTATTTCCTCTTCAGATAGTCCTTGAAGATCACTAATTAAATCTTGAATTTCCTGATTCTGTTTTAAATCTAATTCAGATTTAACAGCTAAAACTAATCCTTCTACAGTTGTTACCTCAAAAAGAGTACGTAACGACATATCTATTTGAAATTCTTTTCTAATTAAAGAAATCAATCTTGTTGCAATTAAAGATTCTCCCCCATTTTCAAAAAAGTCATCTCTCATACTAACCGATTGATATCCAAGTACATTTCCCCAAATCTTTGCAATTTTTTTCTCTAAATCTGTTTTAGGTTCAACAAAATTATCCTCATTAAGATTAAACATAGGATCAGGTAGATTTTTTCTATCTAACTTTCCAGTTGAAGTAATTGGGAATTCATCTAAAAAGACAAAGAAAGAAGGAATCATATGAGCTGGAACTTGTTCCTTCATATAATTACGTAATTCTTTTGTTGTTAAATTTGAATTCTTTTCAAGTGTTAAATAAGCTATTAATCTTTTATTCCCTGAAGAATCCGTATGCGCTAAAGTAACGACTTGTATAATATCTGGGTGTTTACTTAATATTGCCTCTACTTCGCCTAGCTCAATTCGGAAACCACGAATTTTCACTTGATAATCTATGCGCCCTAAAAATTCAACTGCACCATCATTACGTAAACGAACTAAATCTCCAGTCTTATATAGACGTTCATTTTTATCATTAGTAAACGGGTTTTTCCTAAAAGCTTTTTCAGTTTTTTCTTTATCATTAAGATAACCACGTCCTACACAAACACCACCATAACATAATTCCCCAGGTACCCCTATAGGTACTGGATTCATAAATTGATCTAAAATATATACCGTACAATTCGGAATTACCTTTCCTATTGATATAAAGTTTTCTTCTAAAGCTGGCGGCTCTAAAATATAATGATGATTAACATCATCTGAACTCTCCGTTGCTCCACAAGCATTAATCATCGGAATATCCGGATAATACTTAAACCATTGACGGCAAAGTTCAGGTGGTAAAGTTTCCCCATTTAACACTACCCATCGTAAGGAACTAAAGCTCGGTCTTTTTTCTTCATTTAAAGAAATTCTTTCTAAGGTTGATTGAAGTACCGTAGGTACAGTTTCAAATACTGTTAAATTCGCTTTTTCCATTTCATTCAGTTGCACTTCTGGATCAAGTTCAGCTTCATCAGGTAATATATATGTCTGTCCGCCAACTAATAATGCGGATAGTAATTGCCAAACTGATACATCAAAACATTGAGTAGCATTTTGTGCTACTATATCTGATTCTTTAATATCAATTACATCTATTTTTGCAAATAAATGATTAATCATACCTTTATGCTCCACCATTACACCTTTAGGAAGTCCTGTAGAACCTGAGGTATAAATGATATACGCTAAATCATTTAAAGTTACTTCATTATGTTGATATAATACATTTTGACTTTCAATTTGCTCCCTACTACTATCTAAGGAAACTATTTTTAATTTATCTTTTGGTATTCTATCGGTAAATTTTTCATATGTTAGTAATACATCCATACCTGAATGTTCAATCAAATACTCAATACGACTTTCAGGATATTTAGGGTCTAGAGGTATATAAACTGCACCAGCTTTAAAAATACCAATCACTGTTATAGCCCAATCTATATTTCTTTCTCCAAAGTAACCAACAAACATACCTGGTTTAACATCAATGGACTTCAAATAATTAGCCAAGCAATTAGAACGTTTTTGAAGCTCTTGATAAGTAATTACCTGATTTTGAAATACTATTGCTTTATTATCTGGTGTTTTCTTCACTTGCTTATCAAAAAGGATATGGAAGCACTCATCAACGCTAAAGTCTACCTCATCATCATTTTTTAAAGTTACTTGGTCGATTTCTTCATTTGATAATAAACAATTTTCATGATGATTAACTGAGGAGCCTTGAGCTATTAATTCTAAAGTTTTTACATAATAACCTGATATATAATTAATTTGTTCCTCATTTATATCTTCTGGATAATAGTCTAATACACACATCAACTGAGATGTTTGAGGATCAATAGAAAATTGTACTGTAAGTGGTACATAAGCTGATTCACGATGCTCTCCATTCAATATTTCAATACCAGCTTTTTTTCCGATATCTTGATAAGCATGGAAATGAGTATAGTTAAAAATAGTTTCAAACATACGTTTTCCGCCACTATACTTTCTTTGTAAATCTACTAATGGATAGCGACGATACGGATGAGCTTCCCTCTCTGCGTCAAAAGTTTTACAAACCAACTCTTCCCAAGAACAGTTACCAATATCTAAACGAAACGGCATCGTATTTATCATCGAACCAAGTACTTTTTCTGCATCTGGTTCCTCTGGCCTTCCACCGGCTACTACCCCTGTAACAACATCAGTTTGACCAGTAAGTAAGCTAACCACTTTTAAATGTGCTGCTAATACTACATCTTTAAGAGGTACCGATACTTTTCTAGAAAGGCGTATTAGTCCTTCAGAAACTTGCTGCGAAATTGGAAGCATCAACCTATTGTTTTCAGTTACTTTCGAAGCAGACGTTTTTAACCAACGTGGTACCTGCATAGTCGATACATCCTGTAGTTTGCTCTCCCAGAATTCATTGGCTTCTTTCGATTCTTTTGTCTGTTGTTCTAATTGTACATAGCGATTGAATTTAGCATTTAATTTTTTAGATTCTAATGTGTTAGGGTTTTCTGTCAAATCCCTATAATTGGTTAACAGTTCTGTAACCGTCGATGCAACACTCCAACCATCCAGTATAGGCTCACACATTGTAAATTGGAAGATTTCATCAGATAATAAGTGAACATGAAAACGGAATAATCCTGGTTTAGACCAATCAAATTTTGTGTGCTCCTCTTTACTCACAAAATCTTTTAAATACTTTTCTTGTTCTTCTCCATTCATATGACGAAGGTCTTGGACATTTAATTTTAATTCTGTATTCTCATGAACTAATTGTAGTGGTTTACTATAACTAGAAATATCAAATGAAGTTCTAAAAATTTCATGTCTTTTTACTAATCGATTAATTGCTTCGTTAAAAATATCTTCATTAAAATCAGCACGTAAACGATACGTTTCTAGATAAGATCTATACACTTCATTAACTTCACTGTGATAATAAATTGTCATTTGTATTGCTGGGATAGGATATGCATCCTCAATTCCATTAGGAATTATCCTTCTATCTTCTTCTGAGATTAACGAAAACGGTGGGACTGTTACGTCCTTATCTTCTATGCTGTTCTGCATATCTACTACTTTAGATAAATCTCTAATTGTTTGATATTTAAAAATTTGTTCTAAAGAAATATTTAGCCCTCTTTCTTTTGCAAGCGAACATATTTTAATACTTCTAATAGAGTCACCACCAATTAAAAAGAAATTATCATCTATTCCTATCTCTTGTATACCCAATACTTCTTCCCAAGTATCAGCTAAAATTTTCTCTATTTGTGTTTCAGGTTCAATATATTTCGCTCTTTCAACCGCAAACATGTCTGGAGCAGGTAATGCCTTTTTGTCTACTTTTCCGTTAATTGTTAATGGGAATTTATCCAATAATACAAAAGCACTTGGTACCATATAATCTGGTAGCTGTCCTGACATATAATTTCTTAGCTCGCCAATTGCAGTAGGCATCAAATTATCTCCAACAATGTAAGCTATTAGTTTTTTATCACCAGGAACATCTTCACGAACTAACACTATACCTTCACGAACTTTCGAGTATTGATTCAGAATAGCCTCAATCTCACCTAGTTCAATCCTAAATCCACGAATTTTTACTTGATCATCAATACGCCCTAAGTACTCAATATCTCCATTTGGTAAATAACGTGCTAAATCACCTGATTTGTATACTAGCCCTGCTTGCTCTAAAGATGGAATTTTCACAAAACGTTCTTCAGTTAACTCTTGTTTATTTAAATATCCTCTTGCAACTCCTGCTCCACCTATATACATTTCTCCAATTACTCCAATAGGTACATGCTGCAAATCTTGATTTAATATATATACCTGAAGATCGGGAATCGCTGTACCAATTACACTTGCTTGACTATCTAAATCAGCCTTTGATAAAGCTCGATATGTGACATGAACTGTTGTCTCTGTGATTCCATACATATTTATTAATTGAGGTTTTGCATCTCCATGTCTCTCAAACCATCCACCTAGACTCTGAATTTCTAATGCTTCTCCACCAAATATTACATATCGTAAATTTAATTCATGTGGCATATTTACTTTTTCATCTACGTGTATTAATTGACGAAATGCTGATGGTGTCTGATTTAAAACTGTTACTTTTTCTTTAATTAACAATTCATAAAATTGCTCTGGATCACGACTCACATAATATGGAACAACGATAAGTTTTCCTCCATATAATAAAGCTCCCCAAATTTCCCATACAGAAAAATCAAATGCATATGAATGGAACATCGTCCATATGTCCTTTTCATTAAAATTAAAATGGTTATCCGCTGCTTTAAACAATCGAACTACGTTCTTATGCGGTATTAAAACACCTT
Organism: Bacillus cereus group sp. BfR-BA-01355; assembly: GCF_022663675.1. NCBI lineage: Bacteria > Bacillati > Bacillota > Bacilli > Caryophanales > Bacillaceae > Bacillus > Bacillus cereus group sp. BfR-BA-01355. The sequence continues at coordinate 55,334 of NZ_JAKUFY010000016.1, read as the reverse complement.
TAGGGTTACCAGTAGAGCCAGATGTATAAATAACATAAGCTAAGTTATCTTCTGTAATGTCTGAAATTAGATTGGTATCTTCCATCTCTCTAATCTCTTGCCAATTTGTATCCAAACAAACAATTTTTGTTAGGTCATTTTGTACATTATTAACTAAATTTTTTTGTGTAAGAACAATTGGCACATTTGAGTCTTCTAACATATACTGGATTCTTCCAGCAGGTGCATGTGGATCAAGTGGAATATATGCTCCGCCTGCTTTTAAAACACCTAGAATACCCACAATTAAATCTATGGAACGTTCCATGGCGATACCAACCATTACTTCAGGACCTACTCCCAAATTTGTTAAATATCTTGCTAATTGATTGGCACGTTTATTTAACTCTTCATAAGTTAAACTTTGATTCATATATCTCACAGCAACAGCATTACCATGTAAGTTAACTTGCTTCTCGAACAGTTGCGGTATTGATAAATGTGTAGAATACTCTACTCTTTTTTTACTCCAATCATTTAACTGTAGTAACTCTTTCTCAGTTAAAATAGGTATTAAATTTATAGAATTATCTGGGTTTTTTATTATACTGTCTATTAATATTTCAAAATGATTTATCATACGTTTTACTGTGAACTCTTTAAACAGCTCTGTATTATACTGGAAATTAATAATTAATCCCTCATCAGATTCTGCAACTGTTGTAGTGATATCAAATAACGATGAATTATCCTCAAGTGGAAATAGGCTTAAACTAGCGTTATCGAAATCAATCTTTGTAGTTTCACACCCTACAGTGAAAGGGGCGAGAGTTTTATTATAAACACCCACATTTTGCATTACGAAAGCAGTTTGAAAAACCGGTGGTCTGCTTGAATCTCTATCAATTTTTAAGTTTTTTATTAATGATTCAAAAGGATAATCCTGATTACGATAAGCTCCAATTACTTTATGATTTGTTCGCTCAATCATTTCATTAAATGTTGGATTCCCTGCTAGGTTTAATCGTATTGGAACAGCATTAGTTAAATATCCTACTAAATTAGCAAACTCTTTCTTCACTCGCCCTGCCATATAAGAACCAATGATAATATCATCTTGATTTGTATAACGATACATTAAAACACCATATGCTGAAAGTAACGTATTATATAATGTTACTCCTCTATTTTTAGAAATCTCTTTTAGCTTGTTGTGTATGGATTTATTTAAACGTAACCTTAAGTTTGCTCCTCTATTCGATTGTACTGGTGGACGTTTATAATCAATTGGTAAGTTTAAAATTGGTAACTCACCCGATAGTTCCTCTTCCCAATATTCCAATTTACTTGCACCTTCTGAACTATTAAGCATTGCATTCTGCCAATTTACATATGAGCTATAATCATAATCATTGGTTCTTAATGTACTTACATCCCCTACTATTATTCTTGTATATAATGTCTTCAACTCATTAAATAAAACATCGATTGACCAATAATCAATTACGATATGATGGAAAGACCACAACATTACATATTGGGATTCATTACGTTTAAGAACATATACACGCATAGTATTACCTTGTTCTAAAGTGAAATTACGACTAGATTCAACATTCAAAAACTCATTCAACTTTTCTGTTTTCCAATTACTTACATCCATTAATTGAAAAGATACATCCTTTTGCTTTGCTATATTTTGAATCAATTCACCCTCATATTCATAAAAAGATGACCTTAATATACAATGCCTATTAACTAATTCTTGAAAACTCTTCTGTAGGGATGTTATATCTAGCTTTCCTTCAATATTAAAAGCACGTGATACATTATAAGCAGAACTATTTGGAGCTAATTTATATAAAAACCATAATCCTTGTTGTCCACGAGACATCGGTATTTCTCCACTTTTTATCTGATCAATTTCTAGTTTAGTAGTCAAATATTTTTCTCTATACAATTGATTATTCATCTCTTGTGCTATTTGTAATATACTCGGACCTTCTAATAAAAAAGTTGGTTCTAGTACAATTTCTAAATCTGTCTCTATATGACTCTGTAATTGTATTGCTGTTATTGAATCTAAACCTAAACTATTTAGTGACTGATTTACACTAATATTAGTAACAGGTATCTTTAAAGATACACCTACTTTCTGAAGTAAGTATTTTTCTAATTTAATTTGCCTTTCTTCTTGAGTTAACTTTACTAGCTCTTGTCTATTAAAAAGAATTTCTTCAATTTCAAATTCTATATCTAACCCACTTGTTTTTTGTACAACATCTTCCCCAATTAATTTAAGTTCTTCGTTTAAATATCCGTTACGACAAGCGTGTCTTTGGATCTTTCCACTAGATGTTTTAGGTATACTTCCAAACTGTAGAAGCAATACTGAATGTACTTGTATTCCGTGCTCCGCAGTTACTGCTTGTCTAATTGCACTAGCAACCTCTTGAACATTAACATTACGGTATTGGCGACTAATTTCTTGTGCCACAATTAACCGTTCTTCACCTTCTTCTATAACAGAAAACGCAGCGGTTGCATTTTTCCTTAAACTTTCATGACTGTTCTCTACTATTAATTCGATATCTTGTGGGTAATAATTTCTGCCTCGAATAATAATTAAATCTTTTATACGCCCTGTAATATATAACTCTCCATCATATAAAAAACCTAAATCCCCAGAACGTAAGAATGGTCCTTTTTTATTAGGCAGAAAAGCTTGGAATGTATCAATTGTTTGTTCTTCTCGACCCCAATAACCTGTTGCTGCACTTTCGCCTTTAATCCAAATTTCACCGATTTCATTACTAGAACATTCTTGACCAGTATCTGGATTAACAATACAAATCTCTTGTTCTTCTGCTATAATCCCACTGCTTACAAGATTACGTACCTTCCCATCTTTACTTAAAATGGAAACTACATTATTTTTCATATCATCAATTGAAAAAGAATGTATTACAGGCTGGCTTTTACTTTTTGCACCAGAAACCAATAATGTATTTTCAGCTAACCCATAGCAAGGATAAAAGGCTTCTTTTCGAAAACCAGATACACTAAATACTTTTGAAAACTCTTCAATAACTTCAGCACGAACAGGTTCTGCACCGTTAAATGCTAGTCTCCAATTACTTAAATCCAACTCAGCTCTTTGCTCCGGTGTTGTCTTTTCAATTAAGAGTTCAAAAGCAAAGTTTGGCCCTCCACTTACAGTAGCTTTATACTTCGATATTGCTTCTAACCAGCGTATTGGTCGCTGCATAAAATCAATTGGTGACATAAATATTACTGGAAACCCTACAGCTAATGGCTGAAGCAATCCTCCAATTAATCCCATATCATGATATGGAGGCAACCATATTACCCCAATATCGTCTTCAGTGGTCTTAAATGACTGCTGAATTAATTTTGAATTGTGCAGTATATTGCCGTGAGTTACCATTACACCTTTTGGTGTAGATGTAGAACCCGATGTATATTGTAGAAACGCAATTGTATTTCTATCTACCTCTGGAAATACCCAATATTCCTCGCAACCTACAGGAACTTCATCTGTATTCAAATACTCTATTGCACAATTATTAAAGTACTCAGATTTTCTCATACGTGCACTAACTTTTGTCTGTGTCAATATATATTTTGCCTCTGCATCTTCTAAAATTACTTTCAAACGTGGCATTAACCTATTTGAAGATGGAGGATATGCTGGTACTGCAATAGCGCCTGCATATAAACATCCAAAAAAGGCAGCTAGATAGTCGATTCCAGGTGGATATAGTAATAAGACTCTTTCATTTTTTGCTCCTCTATCCTGTAACCATGCTCCTATAGCTCTTGCTTTCAAATCTAATTCGCCATAAGTTAATGAGATTTTATCCTCTTCACCATCTCTTAAAAATTGAAATGCAGTTACATCACCTTGTTCTTTAGCACGATATTGCAATAATTCTACAAGTGATGTCATTTCTAAAAGTAATGTATTTTGAAATAATTCCACAATTACTCCACCTTTCACATCTATTTACTTGGTTTAAGTTTTACTTTCATTTTGGAATTCCTATATTGTTCTGGTTTAAACTTTTGAATTTCTAATTGTTGATTCACATATAGTAAAGATTGATCGTCATACCAATGACTTAAAAAATTACCAGATTGCCCCGGCGCATTAATATCCATTCCCAGACAATCTTTCAAATCTACAACCATTCTCCATGGTGCACCATCAAGAATATGACCAGTTTTCCTATCATAAGATGCTAATGCTACCGTTACATAGCTACCTCCAATAGGAATTTTCCCCTGGGGATTTATTAAATTCCCTATAAATTTATTCTTCTTACCAAACGGGTGCTTAGTAATAAAATGATGGAACTCTCCCCACTTCCATTCATAAGGGTTATTTCCCTGTAAATCTATTATAGTAATAATAGATTTTTTAAAGCTTTCTATAATCACTTTCTCAAACCCGCCAGCATTATTAAACCACGTACTATCATTTCCTTGCGCCGCCTTGCGTATAAGCTCGTCAGTTATGTTCATCCGATCAACCATTTTCTCAAATAAAAACGTTCCCATTTTTTCTTTAAAAAGGGTACAACAAATTTCCCACCACCAAAAATGATAAATTAATGGCGCTGCGTTATATGAGGTATCTTTACAATCCCATTTTTGCAAGATCCTAATACATTCCGTTTCTAATTTGTTATGTTTAACAGAATACAATACCGGTAAAAGAATATTTAATAGCTGTACTGCTTGTAAATTTAACGTATCATCTTGCATTATTTTTACATCTTCAATTACTAAAGGTGTATTTTCAGCTATACTTTTTCTTAACATCTGGTTAATTCTTTTTGCACGATATGGGGCATCCCATGAACTTGCAATCATATATGGATAATGATCACCTATAACCTTATTGTTTGCTGAAACAATAAACCCCTGTTTAGGATTGACTACCTCCGGTAATTCTTCAAAAGGTATAAATCCTTTCCATTCAAATTCATCATCGCATCCTGGTACCGGTAATAAACCATTCCCTTTATTACGTATCGGTATTTTACCACCTACTCGATAGGCAATGGTTCCATCTTCTGAAGCAAATAAAAAATTTAAAACCGGTGTACTATATTTACGCAAAGAATTACGAAATTCTTCCCAATTTTTCGAACGATTAATATCTAATAGAGCTTCTAAATCACATGTAGGATAATTTGCATTCCATTGTAAGGCTAGATTTTCCTTTAACTTTATTTGTTGGTTATTACCAATAACATCTGAAATAATAGGTCCATGGCGTGTAACAACAACCGGAAACGCAACATCTGCTTGGCCCTTAACTTTAATTACTTCTTCTATAACTTCAGCTTCTTCCCATTTCCCTTTATATTGAAATTGATTAGGATTACTAGGATTTCTTTTTTCTATAAACAAATCTTGGACATCTGCACGATTATTTGTTACTCCCCATGCTATTTTGTCATTATGGCCAAGTATGATCCCACATACACCAGGTAATGTTACACCTATTACATCCATATTTTCTGTTTCATTGTTCACTTTTAAATGCGTTTGATACCAAGTAGATGGTGCTTGCATTTCAATATGTGGGTCATTGGCCAGTATTGGTTTTCCTGATTTTGTATGCTTACCAGATATAACCCATCCATTTGAACCCTTAGTTACTTCGCTTGATAAATTCAATAATTCTGCTAAATGATCAGAAAAGAAATCTATATTATTTATTGTTTTTTCTGATGTTTGTTGTTTTATCTTTACATTCTCACCCATCATATAATCAGAAATAGTAATGGGTCCATCCGAAGGATAATTTGGTTTTATTTCCTCAAATAATTCATCATCAATTTTCTTTTGCAATTCAAATCGAAAAATTTCATTTGTAAAATTATGACTTAAACTATAGGATAATAATCTCCCTATACTTAACATATCTAGAATTGACCAAGGTTCAGGTTCGTAATCTAAAATTGTAAATTCTACTGGTAATCTATTCAGTTTTTTTGCGTGTTCTATATACGTATTTACTCCATCACAATAACTTTGCATCCATTCCAAGGTTTCTTCTGAATAAAGACTAATAGATTTTTGAGCAGATCTAAATAGTGAAAATGAACGAAAAAGTTTATCATTGTTTATTAAATCTGGACCTAATATCTCAGATAATCTTCCATTTACTAAACGTCTACTCATATCCATTTGCCATAATCTATCTGTAGTAGTTATAAAACCTTGTGCTTTATATACATCATTAAAGTTTCTGGCCTCAATGTGTGGAATCCCTCTATTATCCTTATAAATAATTACTTCTTCACTAAGTCCTGAAATAACATATTCCTTTTCCAAAGAAATGAAATGCTCTCGTAATTTCCGATAAACATTTTGATTACACGCTCTAATTGATCCATAAAAAATAACCTTTCCTAAATTCATAACTTTTTTAATTTTCGGAAAAGGTTTATAAACTCTAGCGATCTTTGCCCTATTATTTTTTTGTGGCTTGTATTGTATATAAAGCACCTACCTTTATAAATAATCTAAAGGGAAAATTATGTATTCTTTGTAAAATAAACTGAAATTACTAATCATAATGAATAATCTGAATTTCAAACTTCCCCCTTCTCCATTTGGTATTTCTCATGCTATCTTAAGTTCAATTTTTTGACAATACTTTCAATAAAAGAGAACTTTTATAAATATTATTCAGAATTATCAAAATAAAATACCATAACCAATGTGGTTATGGTATTAGTTCTACATTATCTGACCTAAATGTGTATCTTTTTTTTCTTTTTTATTGTAAATTTGTTTTCCTCTGTAAAAGAAATAAATACCAAGAAGTGAGATTAAAGCCATAAATAAGAACATTGTTGTCCCACCGTACACTGCTAAAAGAATTCCACCAAACCATGGGCCTACAAAATTCCCGAATTCTCCCAAACTTTGTGCACCATAATATGTCCCTCTTAATCCAGATGGCGTAATTTCATCAACTTGAGCATACTCAGCCGGGATTACTAATATCTCTCCTACTGTAAATACAAACATTGAAATTATGAAAGCAACCCACAATGTTGAGAATGCAAAACCCACTTCTCCTACAGCAAACAAAATACAGCCAAATGCAATTCTTTGAAATAAGCTAAAACGTTCTGCCCATCTGGTTAGTGGTATCTGAATCATAAGCACCGTAAGCCCATTAACACTCATCAATATTGCAAATAATTTAATTCCATCTAAAATATTTTCTTTTAAATATTGCGAAAGTGTAACTGACATCTGACCATGGACTGTTGTTAATAAAATACCACCAATAACAAAAAACATTAACGGAACGTCGCTACGTACTGCATTCCATATAAGAGACATACTAACTTTTTCATCATTCGTAGAAACATCCCTTTGCTCATTATAATTAGTAACTTTCAACATAATAAATAGTATTATTGCATAAAAAATATAAATAATTGCTGTTAATACAAATGCTATTGTACTACCACCAATTCCAAAGAAAGCTCCCAACATTGGACCAATTGATAATCCTAAATTAAATGCTAGATAACGATTCGCAAACATTCTGTACCTTTTGTCATCTGGGGTTAAATCAGCCATTAAAGCTTTTGAAATAGTTCCAAAGAATGCATTTGAAAGTCCCCTGATAATACTAAAAAGTACTAATAAAACCGGATTAAATGTAGAAATAAATCCTAAAAAAGCAATACTTAATCCAATTAAAGAAAAAATCATTAATTTTTTTCTACCTATAAAATCTGATAATACGCCCCCTAAAAGCCCACAAAATGTACCCGCTAGTGGGCCTATCCCAATAATGAATCCAATCGTTGCAAAATTTAACTCTGAAGAGTTACTTAGATGGATTGCTAAAAATGGCATACTCATTGAACTTGTTAAAGAAATTAAGACAGTACCAAATACTAATACGTGCACAATTGGATGATATTCTCGTATATAAGCTTTAAATTTATTCATGAAAATTTTCTTCCCCCTCAAAAATTGCCATAAATTTATTATTAATTTTAGAAATAGCTTCTTTTCTCAAGCTATAAAATGCGGGAATAGAACTTCCAATAAAATGACTTCTTATAATTCCTTCACGTTTTAATTTTGTAATGTGGTGATGCACCGTACTCTTAGCTAAATTCATGTGTTTATGAATTTCAATTAAAGAACGAGGACCTCGAGATAAAAATATTAAAATATTTAATCTAGTCTCATCTCCCAAACATTGCATAACCTTAACTAACTCTTTTGTTCCATCTTCATAGAAAGTTTTATTGATGGGATATAGGCATGTAGCAATTCCATCAAAATAATCCAATATGGTACTAGGGCTACAGTGATATTGTGGTACCAAAATAACTTTTCTCAAGTTATCCTGCTGTTCAATTCTTAATCCATTAGTAGCAGTTTCTATAATATCTATCGGTCTACTAACACTTAATTTTTCATTCAAAGAAATTGCATCCTGTTTTAATTGCATTTGAATGGTAGGATCTATACTTTTAAAATAATATTCGTTCCATTTGTATAAAATATCTACACTTCTATCCCTAATCACACTTAGGTCATTAGATATAGATTCTACCCAAGGAGCTAATCTTTCATAAATCTCTCCCGCTGACAGATTTTCAAACCAATTTAAAAATTCTGGAATGGAAGATTTTTTTTCACATTGAGAAATTAATAACACTATCCGATGTAATACCTCCCATCTTTCATCTTGTAACTCATTGATAAACCTTTCAGGTAACCGTAATTTAGTCTCTTCTAACCAGTTTCCTTTCAAATGAACTTCCTTCATCTTGTCATTATTTATATAGTTGTACAAGCTGATAATAAGTTCATAAGCAGGAGAATGTTCTATAACTATAGAATATTCTCTATCCATTCGATCACCATCTAACATAATTTAAATTTAACTTTATTGTAAGCTAAAGAATTATTAAAAACAATAATTTTCCGAATTTTTCATCATTATATCTGTATTCCCTTTCATTTTTCTTGATAAATAGAATAAAAAACAATATTTATTACCTGAATTTATACAATACGTGATATATTGCATATTGTATAAATTCTTTTGGAGGGATATAATGAAAAAAAATATACACTGTAAAGTAACTGGTTTTTGTTTAATAGTACTAGGGGCTTTATTGGGAAGTACCTCTGGAGCTCTAGGTCAACAAATTTTTGTCCAGAGTAATCTCTCCGTTGAATCAATTGTTGCAGTAAAATTATTGATATCTGGAATTCTAATTTTATTTATCTCGTGCTTTGGCAATAGACGTCTTGATATACTAAATATTTGGAAGTCAGTCCAAGACGCTAATAAAATCATTCTGTTTGGCACAATTGGTGTACTGGGCACTCACTATACATATTTTTCATCAATTAAAGAGGGAAATGTTGCCGTTGCAACTTTACTACTTTATTCAGCTCCGGTCTTTTTAGGTATATACTTAATTCTGATAAATGTTAATTCTCCTAATAAAAAAGAGTTGTTTTCATATTTAATTTTCATAATTGGAATTTATCTTTTCTTCACAAAAAACTCAATTTACCAACTAAATGTTTCTATACTATCTATACTTTGGGGAATATTATCTGGCATGTCGTTTGCATTTTACATAAATCAATTAGATGATCTATGTAAAAGATGGTCATTACGTATAGTATTAGGATGGGGGATGGTAATTGGAGGCATTGCATTATTAATTTTAAATACGCTTTCGACAAGTGAGTTTATCCTGCTTTCTACTGTTAAAACTCTCTCAATCCACACTTTATTATTACTATTTATTATTGTTTTTGGAACTATTCTTACATCAATTTTTTATGTAAAAGGTACAAATTATATTACTCCTAAAGATATTTGCTTATATTCCTGTATTGAACCATTGACAGCAATTTTAATTTCCGTATTATTTTTTAATATTTCATATACAGCTTCTGAATTAATAGGGGCTTTTTGTCTAATTGGAGTTTTTGTATTATTAACCCAACTTAATCCACCAATTAAAAGAACCTTATCACTGGTTAATGGGCAACAAACAAAACTTAAATAAAAACAGTTTTAATACCTTTTACTTTTCCGTTTTGTTCGAAATTTTAGACATTATAAAAAGAAAGGAAGTGTATTATCCTGCCTATACCTAAAAACTATAATAAACAAACGAGATTTTCAGCAAAAACTATTGTTTTAAATCAACTACAAGATTGGATCATTGAAGGTGTTTTAAGACCTAATGAGAAAATTAATGATACTGAACTAGCACAAGCTTTAGGGGTAAGTAGAACACCCGTAAGAGAAGCACTTCAAGTTCTAGAACTTTCTGGACTCGTCGAAATGGTTCCAGGACAAAAAACTAAAATTTCTCCAATCAACGTAGCAGATGTACCATTAATTTATGAAACTATTGCAAGCATACATACCCTTGCGGGAAAACAAGCTATTAATAATATTAAAACATCTGATATTAAAGCACTTACGTTAATAAATAAAGAATTTAAACAAGCTATTGAGAAAATGGATACTAGAAATGCATTAACACTAGATCTAAAATTCCACAACCTAATTGTTGAAATTTCAAAGAATAAATACATTGAACCATTTTTAGAAAACTTACATCTTCATGCCCTGCGTCTTGAGTATATTTTCTTTCAAAACGTAATTCATGATAGTCGATCTATAGATGAACACACTAATATTATCAAAGCATTAGAAATTGGTGACTCATCATTACTAGAAAATACTATGTCTAATAACTGGTTGCGTCCAATGAAAGATGTTCAAAATATATTAACTTCTAAAAATTTATAATTAATTATGTGAACTACTCACCACCCAGCAAAGTTTGATGTGGAGCTTCTCAGTTCCACGACGAAAGTAACCTTTCGTCTCCTTGAGCGTTACTTCGGGGTGTTCTTCCCCTAGATCTCCAACGTTTGGACGCTCTTTTGGTACGGTTGATATTTTATGCAGGAACCGAATGGGTTGGTTTTTACGCTCTATTTTCTTCCTGCATCCTCCTATACCAAGTTATCAAAGAACTTCATATAACTAGTTCATCAAAAAATTTTGGCTATGCCAAACCGAAATTCATCTACCACCTACTGCTTTTCTATCACCCTCCACACAGTTGATGAAGAAGAATTATTTCGGTAAAAATACTCATTTGAGTACTTTTATATTTAATAAGTAAATTTAACTTATATAAAAATTTATCATTATGATAAAATCCAATAAATATATCTAGTGAGTTTTATTTTAAAGTCATCATTTTTAAAGCACGTAATATATTGCATTCAATATATATTTGAAATTCTTTTCTGAAATTTAATGGAGGTGTTTTATTTGAATAAAGTTAATAAGGATCGTATTAAAGGTATGATTATGGTTGTAATAGGTGCTAGCTTATGGGGGCTATCGGGAACCGTCGCTCAACAACTATTCCAGTATAATGGTATTACCACAGAATGGTTGGTTACAATCCGCTTACTGATCTCTGGGGTTACATTGTTACTTATTTCACTTTTTAGTAAAAATAAACTCGAGATTGTTGCAATTTGGAAAAATAAATATGATGCTACTAAACTCATTATTTTTGGGATTTTTGGTATGCTAGGGGTACAATACACTTATTTTGCATCTATTAGTGAAGGGAATGCTGCAGTCGCAACAATTTTACAATATTTAGCTCCAATTTTTATTACTTTTTATCTGATTATCAAATTTAGAGCTTTACCTACTAAAATAGATGTTTTAGCAATAACTTTTGCAACCTTGGGTACTTTCTTATTATTAACCAATGGTTCAATAAATAACCTAACTGTATCAATCCCTGCAATTGTTTGGGGAGTTTTATCTGGATTATCTTTAGCTTTTTATACTCTTTATTCTAAAACTTTATTAGATAAATGGTCTTCCGCAGTTTTAGTTGGTTGGGGTATGATTATTGGCGGAATAGGCGTTACAATAGTTCATTATTTTTCTAAAAAAGAAATAATATTTTTAAAATCAATTGAGAACATTGATCTAAATACGCTATACCTTATTGCCTTTGTAGTTATTTTTGGAACATTAATTGCTTTCTATCTATTTTTAGACAGTATTAGATACATTTCGCCTAAGGAAACTACTTTATTAGGCTGTACTGAACCACTTGCTTCAATCGTTTCATCTGTAGTTATTTTGCATATTCCTTTCTTATTTTTCCAAATCATTGGGGCCATATGTATCATAATTGTAGTGATCTTATTAAGTAGAAAACCTGTAGAAAAACAAAAAAATATTAATGTACTTACTAATGAAAACCTTAATGTCCATCCCAAGTAAAATAATAAAAAATTTTATCTATTAATCATTTCACGGTGAGAATTAATAATAAATTCTGCTGCATATCCTCTGTACACGTGGTCTAAAGCATAAATTTTTTATATTTTGGTGCAAAATGAAAAGTTTCCTCTAATTCAATATTCTCTTTTTTACTTTTAAATTTAAATATTCCAAAGGAATCCTCATTAAACTGCAATTATAAATGTAGGGTTCTACTTATATTTGTGATTTATATAAATAATCTGATTTATTAACTTATCTATATCTTGACTTAAACTTAGCACCTGCTGATGTCTAAATCCATATTTATTTACAAGTTTAATTAATTCTACTTTCTTGTCTTCAATTAGTTTTTGTAAGTTTCTCATCTCCATATCTATTAGAACTCCTTTTTTACGATTTAGCAGTTAAATTATAGTATAGATATAAAAATAAAGAAACTGGAATTTTTGGAAATTGAAAGAAAGAAATTCAGATGTGTCTAAAATACAATTAAAATCATATATATGCATAAATGCATTTAAATTCTTCTATGTTAATGTTATAATAGAATTAACCAAGAAGCATCCAACAAATTATGATTAATCACTACATTTTCTTTCAGAACTAGTCAACATATAAAAAGACACTATGTATATTATAGTGTCTTTTTATATACTCTATAATATTAATTGAACATAAATATGTTTATGCAAATTAAATTACTAAAAAAACTTTAACAAGGGGTTGTACCACATCCCTATGTAGCTAAGAAAAGAAAAATACACAAAAGGATATATCTTACCATATATGATGGAAACGACATATCCTTTTGTTAAAAACCTACTCTTATCGATTTCTGTTATCATTAAGTCTTAATTAAACTTAATACCACACTCTAATCGATCACTGTTATCCTTAGGATTTAATGTAATTGGCTTTACAATGTACTCCATTATATTCACCTCCTTTCACTAAAAGTATATCTCAACTCTTTTATTAACTAGATTGTTTAATAACCTCAGTTTCCGGTACTTTTTGTTTATCGATAGGATTTTTTATGTAATATCTATATAATCTATCTTTGATATTATATTTTAATTGATCACATTCAAAATCTTGTTTTTCTAAACTCAGTTCAGGGCATCTTCCTTTACAAAGAGGCATAATATTACATGTCTTGCATTTGTTTGGCAATTCCCAATTCATCCATTTTGTTAAGGTTTGTAACGAAGTAATGCCTTCTGCTAAATTCCCTACTCTTAATTTTTTATTTCCAACTTCATGCCAGCATTTAAATAAATCACCGTAGGCATCCACAACAAAAGAGTTATTATCTACAGCTTGACAAACCCAACCACCACGATTTTTAGGATAAAGATTTCCCATATTGAAGCCAATCTTATCAGCGTATTCAATCAAATCTGTCTCCCATTTTGCAAACTCCCTTGTTACTAGACAGGATTCACTAATAGATTGACAAACGTCATTGTATGCCCCTACTGGAGCAAAATACACGGAAACTTTGTTGTTTAATCCTTGATTCATTAGAATAGGAAAAAGCTTATACACATCTGCAACGTTTTCTTTTGAAACATTTACACGAATTCCGACTTGTATAATATCTTGTATTTCTTTAATATTATTTAAAATTTTATTGAAAGAACCTTGCTTATTTCTTAAGATTCTAGTCACATCATGCGTCTCTGGGCCACCGTCCAATGTGATTTGTACATATTTAACGTTATTCTCTTGGACCAAATGTTCTGCAATTTTTTTATTAAGTAAATATCCATTTGAAACCATTTTAGCTCTAAATTGAATATTTTTTTCTTTGCATATTGCTAATATATACTTTGACATTCTATCTATAAGATCTTTTTTTAATAATGGTTCACCACCATACCACGTAACAGAAAATTCAGTCTTATTTCCTAAGTTATTTTGAATGAAATTTTTCAAATCTTCTTCTTTTTGTCCCTCAATATATTCATCTACATGATTCTCATAACAATATGGACAGCGAAAATTGCATTGTAATGTAGTTGCTATGGTTAAACCTAAATATTCACTTCCAAAACGGCTTTTATTAGTTAAATAATGGTAAACGCCGTATTCATCTAAAGAATTCTCTACTATAAAACCAGCCCTAGTTAATTCTTCTAAATGTAAATTAGGAATCTCATTATAGTTTTTTTTGCTAATTTTTTTTATAGTATCCGTATACTCATCAGAAATTTTAACAAACGCCCCTGTATGGCTATTATATAGAAAATTAATATTATCTCTTTTGAAAGGTACATTAAATTGTGATACCTTATACAAAATTATTCCTCCATTCTATTCGTATCCATATTACTAAAATGATGCAATTACTTATTTCTTGTAATATTAATTAATTGTTAAAATCTATTTTTCACTAATAACTTAACACAGGTATAGTAGCAATTGAATTGAGAATATATATACTGAATGTTTAGTATAGATATATAAACCTATTATGATAGTGTAAATAATTCGTTTCTATTGGATTATGTTGCTACATTTTTAGAAGCAGCAAATAAAGTGAATGAGTCAGAAAATCCTAAGAAATCTATAGTAAAATCAGGTAACTTGCTTTGCAAGTCACCCGTTAATCTTTTAATAAATAGAAAAAATCCCTAACCATTGTTTTGGATATTGTTAGGGATTTTTTCTATTTATATTTTGTATTAATCCACGTTGTCAGTAAATTAAAGATCGCATGGTTTTACAAAACAAAAATATGTTGGAGTTCGTATTAACGGATAAAATTTTCATTTTTGGGGTATTTACTTTTGTTAACTTGATTGCGATGTGGTGATACCCCTAATAACGGTGTATATTGTCCCTATAAGTTGGAAGAGACACTCAGAATCCCCTTATTGTAGTGGGTATGATTTTTGTATATACAATTTGGTACGTGAAATTATAAAAACTAAGTTATTCCTTTACTTTTCTTTTAAAACTCTTATAGCATTCTATACGAATTTTATGTTATTATATATATAGAAAATTTGTTTCCATTGTTTATACTCTATTGTACGTAGCGTGAAGGACAAACCTTACGCCCTATTAACTTGGGCGAGGTTTGTCCTTTTTTTATTTTAAGGAGGAATATACTATGAAAAAAGTCTACAAAATTGGAGCAGTTATCACAACTTTATGCGTTGCTTGTATCGCAATCTTTACTTTAACTAAAAATGAATCAGTCAAAACAGAAACTATAACACCAGAAAAAACAATTGTATCTGCTGCAGATGTAAAAGGATCACCTGAAAATATAAAAGATATTTCCAAAGAAGAATTAAAGCAAAAAATACAATCACATAAAGAGTTCATTGCGTATTACTATCAACCAACCTGTCATTTTTGTAAAAAAGCTGCACCGGATATCAATCGTATGTCAAAAAAGCATGATAGAACCATCTATCATATTGATATCTCTACACCAGAAAATCAAAGTGTCTTTCAAGAGTTCGATATTCCAGGTACTCCAGTTATCGTAGCTTATAACAGAGGTGAAGAAGTTGAACGTCTAGAAGGAGCCGTTTCAGCTGCTACATATGATGGATTCTTTGCAAGACGTAATTCGAGCGCTAGCTAGTATAGTGCTCGTTTTTCTTTGTAAGAAAGGAGAATTAGCATGCAACAAAACGCCCGTATTCATTCTTTAGACATAATAAGAGGCATCGCCATACTATATATTCTATTTGCGAATCTACCCACTATGACGGGACTAGATCCCTTTAATCAGGCAGGTTACACTGGTACAGATAAAACGATTCGTTTTTTAGTAGATTTGTTTATACAAGCAAAGTTCTACACTATCTTCGCATTCTTATTTGGAGTAGGATTTTATATCTTTATGAAAAATACAGAAGCAAAAGGATATCCTATGTATAAGCTATTTACCCGAAGACTATGTATTTTACTAGTCTTCGGTTTACTCCACTTCACCTTTCTATGGTATGGAGATATTCTACATGCGTATGCTTTAGCTGGATTTATTCTATTATTCTTTTATAAGCGATCTACTAAGCTTATTTTTATAGCTGGTTGTAGTTTCCTACTAGTTAGTTATGTATTACATATTATTGTATTTTTACGAACAAGTTCTTCTATTCTAGAAGTGCCAAACTACTATCAATATATGTTTACAGGCAACACTACCAATCACACGGTAAATCTATTTACACATTATTCACATCAAGTAAAAGCACGTCTTTTCTTTCTAATAACCCAGGAATTTCAGCAACTACTAATAGGAATTCCGGAATATATAGGGTTATTTTTAATCGGTTTATGGGCTGGTAAGAAAAATATTTTTAAAAGGGTACCGGAATTAATAAAGAAAATTAGATTTTTACAGTGGAGTTCGTTATGCATTTCATGTCTTCTCTCTTGTCCTATTATCTACTACTTTATAAAAACGGATGTCTATTACTCTCAGGATGTGCAACTATGGATTCTATTTGGAGGGAAAACGCTAGCTATATTCTATATTTGTACTCTACTTAGAGTTTGTGAGAATAAAAAATATATAGAATGTCTGCACCCCTTTATGAAAGTTGGCCAGTATGCTTTAACGAACTACATCTCTCAAAGCATACTTACGCTTGTCATTCTTTCGTGGTGCTTTAAAGATGTCTCACACGTGTATTACTGGCAACTATGTATCTTCGGGATTTTAATTATTTTTGTACAAATTATATTCAGCAAGATTTGGAGTAAATATTTCCGTTATGGTCCTATTGAGTGGTTATGGAGAAAAGGAGTTTACAAGAAATAGACTATTTTTTACCCGTTACATGCAATTAACTGAAAAAAATGTCAAAATATTATATGAAAGATTAAAGATATATTTTTGGTTGTAAAATGATGTTATTAAAATTAAAGTGGTTCAAGTCGCAGGAAGGCACCTGCTTTTAAAGCTGGAAAAGAATTAAAAAAAGCAGTGAAATAATTATACATAATTAAAGGGAATTGATATTCATATCAGCCCTTTTTTAATATCGTCAATTCAGTTGTCAATATTTTTTCTTAATTTAATTTAATTTAATACACTATTCAGATTTAAAAAGGAAGCCAACCATTATGAAAGAATATACTTATACTAATGAGTACACTTTTTCATAACAGATAAAACAAATTTAAAGAGCCTTGCTACCATATAAACGTAGCAAGGCTCTTATATTTTTATATGAAAATTAAATCACTTTATTATGAATTTAAATATACACTTTCATCAAAATTAACAAAATAATGATCTTTCCTATATGAAACTGCCTCCATAGTCGCAATTAGATTCTGCCCATGTAAAATATCAATTCGGTAGAAACCCGTACGATAGTTTCGTCTTATTTCCGTAGCACGAGCAACTAGTTTATCTCCTGCTTTAGCTGATTCAATAAATTGAATCGTTGTGGAAAGCCCTAATGATGTCTTTCCATAAGCGTTACAAGCGACAGAAAAAGCATGATCTGCTAAGGCATAAATAACAGCTCCATGAACAGTTTCATGAGTATTTAACATATGGCTTTGTACCTCTAAAGTCGCTTCTGCAAAACCTACTTTAAACCCTGTTAGTTGAATTCCTAAGGATTTTGCATACGGATCGTTCTTTACTTGTTCTAAAATTTCTTCATAGTGTTTTTCGTGGATTTGAAGTTCATCAATTCTTTTCTTCATGACTAATTCCCCTTTAATATATATTTTAAATGATACCCTATCGCTTTAATAATATGGTTCAATGATGAGGATATCATTTATTGACTAGTGTAAATATTCAAAATAATAACTGTACTAACACCATATAGATAATTGTGCCACCCGCTATGGACAACAACATTTGTCTCTTCCATAAATGAAGTACCATTACTAACGCTACGGCAATCAATTCTGGAATACCATGACTACCAGTGAATAATTTTACATCTTTAAAACAGTAAATCACCAAAAGTCCTATGACTGCTGAAGGTAGTACTCTACCAAGGTACTGAACATATTGTGGCGTAGGTCTATCTGAGGGGAACAACACAAATGGAAGGAATCTTGTAAGCATTGTTCCTAAAACAACCATGGAAATTGTAATGATTTGCTGGAATATACTCATCGTCATACGGAAGCCTCTTTTCTTATTTATTTTCTAAAAAAATGTAACGATGATAGAAACTGTAGCTATTTTAAATGACTTCAAAAAGAATGAATAACATTTATATAAATTACTTTAAATTTTGGACTTATTAACTTAATAAAAGCGAGGAAGTATTCTACATATATTTATTATTCCTTTAATGGAATTTCACTCGAATTAAGTTTATTTTTCTTCCGTAATACACTAAAAATATAACCACTCAAGCCACCTATAATAGATGGAAGTAACCATCCTAGACCTATACCGTAAAAAGGAAGATATTGGTCAAAGAATTCGTTGATTATTACAAAATTTAAGCCTGCAGAATTTAGGCCATCAAATATACTAATAACAAATGTGAATAACAAACTAACCCTATATACATTGGGGTTTCCATTAAATATTGGATGTAAGAACGTTAAGAAAATTAAGGAAATAACCATTGGATAAAGAGCCATTAATACAGGGACTGAAATTTTGATTAATTGTGTTAACCCTATATTTGCAACTAGTGTGCTAAAAATCGATAGGATAATAGCAATTTTTCTATATGAAACTTTTGGGAATAACCCATGAAAGAAAGTAGCACAAGAAATGATTAGCCCTACACTTGTAGTCAAGCATGCTACAGTAATTAATAAGCCTAATAAAATTGCACCATCAGAACCAAAATAATAGTTTGAAACTTTCGCTAAAATTTCAGCACCATTATTTAAATGACCTAGTTTTTCGACACTAGAAGCCCCCATATAAGAAAGGGCTGTGTATATAGAAACCAAAAGTGTGGTAGCAATAGCAGTTGCTTTTGCACAAATAGTCATTAACTGTTTTTTAGTAGTAGCTCCTCTTTCTTTTATTGCATTCACTATAATCATTCCAAAGACAAAAGCTACTAAAGCATCTAGTGTTAAATATCCTTCTTGGAACCCTTTAAAAAATACATATGACGTGTTATATCCTCCAGAAGGAGATTGTAACCTGCCCATTGGTTTAACAACGGATACGACTATAAGTAATCCAATAAACGTCAATTTAATAGGAGTCAAGAATTTCCCTACTATATCGATAATTCTTGATGGATTAAGTGATAACAAGCATGCTACGGCAAAAAACACTACTGTAAATATGGTTAATATAGTGGGACTTGCCCCATTTGATACAAAAGGATTAATTCCAATTTCGAATGATACATTACCTGATCTAGGAATTGCAAAAAAAGGACCAATTGCCAGATAGAGAACAGTCGTAAATACAATACCAAAAAGTGGATGAACACGACTGGCTAGTGATTGTATATCACTTTTTCCTGAAAAAACAAAAGCTGTAATTGCTAATAGTGGTAAGCCAACTCCGGTAACTAAGAAGCCAGCATTGGCTAGCCATACATTATTTCCAGCCATTTGACCAAGCATAGGCGGGAAAATTAAATTTCCTGCTCCGAAAAACAATGCAAATAACATAAACCCTAGCATTAGGATATAGGAAAAAGAAACTTTATTTGTCATAATAAATCCTCCAACTATAAAGTGTTATATAGTATCTTAATTTTGTAATAAAGCTTCTGAAGAGGAGAAATCCAGTACAGATTAAACCGATGCATAGTGTACATTTTTTTAATGTTTTAAGACAAACAATGTAATTGTGATGATCCTTTGGAGCATACAAATTACTATGCGGAAGCCTTCTTTTCTTTCTCAATTGGCTTTTTTAGAACAGTAAGCATTGCTACAATCATAATCATGGCAGGAATAATAAAATTATTTCCACCAAAAATAATAAGACTACTTATAGAAAGGATGAGTCCTATAAGAGCACTATGATGTTTCTTTTGTTCCATCCACTGTTCTATAAAAATAACAACAAAAAGAGCTGTCATAACAAACTCTAAGCCTTTTGTATTAAATTGTACTAATGACCCAAAAATGCCGCCAATTGTTGCTCCTAGTACCCAATAAGAATGGTTGAGTAATGTAACAAAAGTCATAAACCACCCTTTATCCACATTTTTCGGAATATCAACAGTAGAATTAATAGAAAAAGATTCATCACATAATCCATAAATAAGATAGAATTTTTTTCTCCCGGTGCCTTTATACTTATCCAACATAGAAATACCATAAAATAAATGACGTGCATTCACTGTTAATGTTAGAAAAAGTGCATTAATTGGATCAAACGTAACTAGTAATAAATTTGCTGCAATAAACTCCATTGATCCTGCGAATATAGCAAAACTCATTATAAATGGATATATTGCACTGAAGCCTAATGAGTTCATATAAATTCCATAAGCGATTCCTAAAAATACAAAACCAGCAAGAATCGGTGCTGTATAGGGAAAAGCTGCAAGAAATGCAATTTTTATTTGCTTACTATTTTTCAAATCATTCACATCCTTATCCAAAGCTTTATTGAATGTAAATTTAACACAACAAATCCATACAATGAACGAATTTATTGTATGGATTACAATTTTCATAAGAAAATGTGTGTTATTCTACTGATAGAAAATGTGAGAGTAATCTATTTTCATATTTGTTATATAGTTTGTACAAAATATAACCATCGAGGTGTAACATGCCAATAAATTCATTTGATAATTATTTTATGTCTTGGAAACCAGATAAAAATTTATTAAAGCGTCCTTTTTATTCCTCAATCGCCGCACTACTTGAACATGATATTATAAATGGTTTATTAGCCCCAGGAACAAAGTTACCACCGCAACGAGAACTGGCGGATTTTCTGGATTTGAACTTTACGACTATTACTCGCGCTTATAAAATTTGCGAAGTTAAGGGCTTAATTTATGCAATCACAGGAAATGGAACTTTTGTAGCGCCTAATGCTGCACGGTCAATTACCATATCAACAGAACAAATGACAAACAGTATCGACCTTGGCTTTGTAGCATCCTTTGAGAAATCTAATAATATAGTAGCCGAAGTTATTCAAACGGTCGCAGGTAAAAGTTATTTGGAACAGCTACTCAATTACAATGATCCAACTGGTCTTCCTCATCAAAAAATGGCAGGCTTAAATTGGCTGCGTTCTTTTGGCATTAATGTAACACAAGAACATATGGCAATAGTTTCAGGTGCGCAAAATGCCTTGGCCATTACATTGACTGCTTTATTTAAACCTGGCAATCGCATTGCAACCGATTTATATACATATTCAAACTTTATTGAATTAGCAAAAATGCTCCATATTCAATTAGTCCCAATTCAAGGGGATGAATTCGGAATGCTCCCAGATGAACTTGATAAGCAATGTAGTCAATTAGATATTCACGGGATTTTTCTAATGCCCTCTTGTTCAAACCCTACTACGATTATGATTGCAGATTTTCGTAAGCACGAATTAGCAGCTATCATTCGAAAACACCATTTAATTTTGATCGAAGATGATATACATGCATTTTTGACAGCTGGTATTATTTCTGATTATCAACAACCTATGTTCAATTTGCTTCCAGAACAAAGTGTTTATATTAGTGGAACTTCTAAATGCATTTGTTCTGGACTGAGAGTTGCTTATATGACTTTTGGAGAGCCGCTGCGCAATAATATTTTGCAGGCCATCTTTAATGTCAATGTTAAAACGTCTTCTTTAGACGGGGAGGTTATAACTGAGCTGATATTGTCGGGAAAGGCTCATGAAATCGTTAATCAAAAAAAATACCAAGCTCAAGCTGCAAATGAACTCTATTCAAAATATTTCCCTGACATCCCGTCTATTGGACATCCTCTGAGCTTTTACCGTTGGCTTCCTATCACAACTCATTCTGATGCTTTAAAATTAGAAACTGATTTACAAACGTTTGGTGTTCGAATTTTTCATTCTGATCGTTTTATTAGTGGGCAGACTACTCCTAGTAAATATTTACGTGTTGCTCTTTCTTCTACAAACTCATTAGATGAATTAGAAATAGGTTTAGAAATATTAAAACAATACCTCAGTTAATCCAATAGAAAAAAGGTCTATAGTATATACTACAGACCTTTTTCATTAATTAGATAAGAACCAGTTTTATTCTCCCAATTTTGTCCCCATATATTTTTCACTCCACTCTCTCATAATATCTAATAGAGGTCTAAAACTTTCCCCTTTTATTGCTAATGAGTACACTACTTTAGGAGGAACTAACTCATATACTTCTTTGTGAACCATGTCATTCTCTACAATTAAATATCTTAAAACTTTTCCATTACTATCTTTTTTTACTTTTAATTCCTACATATTTTCATGTTTTATCCTACAACTCTTCTCTCATTTGCAATATGTGGTAAATAGTGTACCAAAAGTTTTCTAGTACACTGTTAAACTCCATTCTTTATAAGCTAAAAAAAGCAAACCACTTTCTTTAGCTTACTTTAGCATAACAGAACGTTGTTGGGATATCACCAGCATTTCGAAAGATACCACGCTAAGCCAAAAAATACAATAAGCTGCCCATATGGACAGCTTATTTACATAATTATCGTTATTGGGAGTTACTTTTCAAGTATTAATAGACGGTCAAGTTCAGTTTCGTGATAACTCTACAAGCTTAAAGTGTTCAACTGTTGGAAATGGATCATAAAAGTGATGCAATAATGCTTTCCACTCTTGATATTGTTCAGATTGACGAAATCCTATCGTGTGGTCTTCTAAAGTTTCCCATTGCACAAGGAGCAAATATTTTCCTTTCTGCTCCATACAGCGTTGTAATTCATGACTTATGTATCCTTGCATGGAAGAGATGATTGAGGATGCTTGCTTAAATATTAATTCATATTCCGTCTCCATACCATCTTTTACTTGCAACATGACTGCTTCTAAAATCATTTTGAAGTTCTCCTCCTTTTCTTAATTGTACCATGTGGGAGGAACACTGATGAGGAGTTTTGATATATAACATATACACGTGAAGTTAACATAACGTCCTATTATTAGCAATCGTATATTCGTTAAAAGCTTTTTGGGATAGTTACGATCCTATTGGGAACATTAAATTTTATGAAGGTGATTGTAATGAATAATAACAAACAACCAAACAAAACTTCTGCAGGAACAAACGCTGCATCTAACAAATTTGGAACGGAATTTGCTAGTGAAACAGATGTACAAGCAGTAAAACAACAAAACGCTCAAGCGGATGCTAAAAAGAACCAACAATCTAGCCAACAATAAAGAGTTAACAAACAAAGAATATTTTCTATAATTGTGGAAAATACCCTTTGAGCAAAAACTATTCAAGATGCGATAAAGCATCATTTATTGAACCCAATTTGAACTGAACCCCAAAAATTAGACAAATATATTAAGCAGCTACTAAGGATTGAACTCTGTATTGCACAGGGGACAACCCTTTTAGTTTTGTTTTAATTCTTTTGTGATCGTAGTAATGAATATAAGTTTCTAGTTCTTGCTTAAATTGTTCCATACTTTCAAACTCTTTAAGATAAAGTAATTCAGATTTTAATAAGCCAAAGAAATTTTCCATGACTGCATTATCTAAGCAATTTCCCTTACGGGACATACTTTGGATAACGTTATGTTTTTTAAGCGACTGATGATATTGTCGCATTTGATAATGCCAACCTTGATCCGAGTGTAAAATAGGAGTTTCCTTATCATTCAAACGTTGAAACGCCTTATTTAACATTTTAGAAACAAGGGAATAGGCAGGTCTATGTTCTATATTGTAAGCTATAATTTCTCCGTTATATAAGTCTAAAACAGGTGATAGATATAGTTTTTTACCATGTAAGTGGAACTCCGTCACATCTGTTACCCATTTTTCATTTGGTTTTGATGCGTGAAAATTACGTTTTAAAATATTAGGAGCAAATTTCCCGACAGTCCCTTTATATGAACGATATTTTTTTAATCGAACAAGACATTTTAATCCCAGGATATTCATTAAACGTCGAACGGTTTTATGATTTAATACATGGCCTCGATTACGTAATTCCAATGTAATACGACGATAACCATACCTCCCAAAATTCTCACTAAAGATCTCTTTAATTAATTCTTTAACTTTCTTATATTTATCTGGACGTTTCGCTTGTTTCATCCAGTAATAATACGTACTACGAGCGATATTAGCGACTTTCACAAGGTCAACGACCTTGTATTTATGCCTTAATTCATAAATCAATTGCGCTTTGTCTTGGTCTGTGATGTTTTCTTCTTTTGAACTAAGGCATTCAACTTTTTTAAATAGTCATTTTCCATACGCAGACGTTCATTTTCTGCTTGTAGCGCTTCTATAGAACCTTCAAGAGATACTTCGTTTTGTTTTAAATGTTGTAGTTTAGCTTTTTCTTTGGCCATGGTTAGACGCCCCTTTTTCTTTGATTTTAGGGCATCTAATCCTTCTGTTTCATAAGCTACTTTCCATTTTCGGAGTGTTTCGCAAGAAGGAATATTAAAAAAAGCAGCTGTTTCTCTCAGAGATGTCCCATTTTCATTCATATAATGAATTACATCTAGTTTATACTCGAGAGAGTAAGTTGTATAGCGTTTTTCAAACGCCTTTTCCCCTGAAAATTCAAACCGTTTAATCCATTGATAAAGTTCTCTAGGATGAACCCCTATAGAATTAGCAATGGTTTTTCCACCTTCCGTACCTTCTAGATATCGTTTTACTGCTTGTATTTTATCTTTTGAAGAAAATTTAGCCATAAAAAATACACCTCCAATTGTTAATTATGTGTCTAACAATTGGGGTGCACTTCAAAAAGGTAGTCTTTTTCTGTTTTTAAGATGTATATTCTATTCATGTGAGGTTAACATAACGTCTCATTATTGGTAGCAAGGAAAAAGGAGGAACCTTACTCTCACAAGGGAAGCTCCTTTGGTGTCCTATCTACCTATACAATTTTTTATACATCCCTATTATAGTGCGGTTTTAGGTTTCTTGTTTGTTACTGAATCAGTCAAAAAACTGTATAAAATTGTTTATAATCTTAACGTGGAGGTTTTTAAAAATACTGGCGGTATTCTTTTGATTATAAAACAAAAAGTATCAATCGAAATATACAACTTAATATATTTAAATTTTAATATATTAAGATTTAAATTAGTGTTATACTTAGATTAACCAAGAAGCATCCAAGACTCTTTGATTAATCACTACATTTTCCTTAAAGCAATATCAACAAGAAAAGACACTGTATAGTGTCTCTTTTTTTATGTTTTGTGCCTTTACCAGTAATAAGAGGATATATATCTATGCCCTCTTATTACTGATTGGTGTTAGAATTTCTGCCCCCACAAGCAGAATATCTGAAAGACACTCATATAAGAGTGTCTTTTCTTTATGCAAAAATTATTTTTAAACAAAAACTCTTTATAAAAGAACGCAGGTTCGTATATAATGAGAACAAACGTTCTTTTTTTATTTAGGGAGGAATAACAGTGTATGACTATTCTATCTTACCGAATAGAATCATCTTATGTGTTGATTTACGTAGCTTTTACGCTTCAGTAAGTTGCATCAAAATGGGGTTAGATCCTATGTATACAAAATTGGCAGTAGTAGGTGATGTAAATAGAAATGGTTCAATCGTTCTAGCTGCCACTCCACCATTAAAAGCATTGGGTGTAAAAAAGATGGCCAGATTATACGAGATTCCTCGCAGAAAAGACATTCTTGTTGTAAATCCGATTATGGGAACATACATTAAATGTTCTAATTACATAACAAAGTTAGCCTTACAGTACGTTCCTATTGAGGATTTTCACCAATATTCCATCGATGAGTTCTTCATGGATATTACGGATAGTATTCATTTATTTGCTAACGATCCCTATGAATTTGCGTTGAAATTTAAACGTGAAATTTATACGAAAACACGGATTGAATGCACAATAGGAATTGGCCCTAACCCTTTAATGAGCAAAGTGGCTTTAGATGTGGAAGCGAAGAAAACTAAAGATTGTATAGCATACTGGAAGTACGAAGATGTACCCATAAAATTATGGCCAATACGACCACTTAGTAAGTTTTGGGGAATTTCAGGTAAGACAGAAGCGAAGTTAAACCGAAAGGAAATTCATTCAATTGGAGATTTAGCACAATATCCACTTAAATACTTAAAACAAAGCTTCGGCGTTATTGGCGAAGAATTACACTTACATAGTAACGGCATTGATTTTAGCCGTATATCAGAAAAATACGTTCCAACAACAACTTCTATTGGTAAAAGCCAAATACTTATGCGTGATTACACTATAGAAGAGTTTCCAATTATTCTACTGGAGCATATAGAAGAAGTTTGTTATCGAATGCGAAGGCAAAATAAACTAGCTCAAACTGTCCATTTTTCCATTGGTTATAGCAAAAATTATGCTGGTGGCTTCAGAAAAACTCACACTATGAACCGACCGACCAATTTAACAATGGATATATATAAGATTTGTACATATTTTTTACACGAGTTTTACACTGGAGAACCTATTAGATCCATAAATGTTTCTTTAACTAACTTAATCAATGCAGGCGAAGAACAAATCTCACTATTCGATAATGTAATACAACGAGAAAAAGAAATGAAACTAACGAAAGTAATGGACGAAATACGTACTAAATTTGGTAAGAACAGCATATTAAGAGGAATTTCGTATACAAATAGCGCCACAGCTAGATACAGAAATACACTAATAGGAGGACACAAATTATGAACAACGCTAATATGCCAAAAGGGCGCGGAATGGTGAAATGGGCTCCATTCGCAGCATTAACACCCCAATTTGATGAGAGTCGTGAAATCATTAGGGAACAACACAAAGTCACCCGTCCGATTTTAACAACTGACGAAAAAGAACGAATTGAAAATATGCTATTATGTTCCTTAGTATCAGAAGAAGAAATAATGATTACATTTTATGAGGACGGTTATTTGCTCTCTAGTTATATGACCGTTGTTGATATTGACCCGTCTAATAGCGCTGTTGTATGTACAGATGCTTTTTATAACAAGATGAAACTGCAATTCTCTAATATAATAGATGTTAAATAGAATAAGTTGATGTTATCAAGTTTAGTTCATTTAAAGGAGTGTAAAAATGCAAGGGAATCAGGTAAGAAAGAACGTAGCAGGAGCAATTATTCATAATGATATTAATAACTATCCCTTTCTAAATATACCTATGATTATTAATGAGGAAGACGGCATAATCTACGAAGTATTTAGCGTAGGTTTTCACACTAATAATTCACTAGGAATAATAACAACGGATGATTTTGCTACAACTAGGGTACATACACCAATCGCAACAGTAAAAAATGATGATTGCAGTTTTCAAACATATCGCTTACCCTTAGAACTGGAATATTGGGTGTTTTCTTGTTTACAAGCTGCTTCAGCAGGAAAAAATTCATTCCCGTGTAAAGTTGCTTTTGGAATCATTGACAATAAATTTTATGTAGAATTTATGTAAAAAGGAGCAAATGATAATCCGTACCCTTTGTAAAGGACATTTTGAAAAAAGTTAGGCAACATCAAGAAGATGATTTCTGTATCCAACAGGAGTCATCTTTTTTAAATCCCATTGATATCTATAATGATTATAATACGTCATATATTTCTTAATCTCTTGTTTCAATTCATTAAAGGACACGCAAGGTTTTATATGAGCTTCATCTTTCAGATGACCAAAAAATGATTCTTGTGGGGCGTTATCCCAACAGTTTCCTCTTCTTGACATGGATTGTCCAAGGTTTAGCTTTTGATAGGTAGGGCTTGTGTAGTGGGATCCTTGATTTGAATGAATATAAGCACCTTCAGTCAATCGAATCCGCGGATTCCTTTTTAGTTTATGGAGAGTTGTCGTTACGAGCTCTAATGTCATCTGTTCTGAAACATGGTAAGCTAAAATTTCATTAGTTGAGCCGTCTAAAATTGTAGATAAATAGGCCCTTTGATTCTTACCGTAAACTAAATAGGTGATATCTGTAAGAAGTGTTTTCCCTGGGGTATTTTGTTTAAATTCCCGATTTAATTGATTCGGTACTATTCGATGTTCTTTTGTAGCTTTAAGCATTCTTTTATAAGGATTCGCTTTAAATTGTAGACAACTTGAAACTGACCCGCCAATGTCATCTTTATCTGACGAGCCCCCTTGTTTCTATTTCTAAATCGAAGTGCTTTTAATATGGTTTCCTTCAAGATTTCATCTCGATCACTCTTTTGTTTCCGTTGTTCTTGAGATGAAACTGAAAAGTAATTATAGTATCCCGAACGGGATACACCAGCTACTTTACACAAATGACTGACCATATTCCTTAAGTTGTATTTCATGATGACAGAACGAATCAAGATAAATTTCTGACTAGGTGGTAGTGTTATTTCCTTCTCCTCCTCCCTTCCATAAGTTTGATTTTTTTTAGCAATTCGTTTTCCGCCTTTAGTAAGTTTCGTTCGGCTTCTAAACGGGCATACTTTTCTTCTAACGTAAGCTCTCTCTCAAGAGTTCTGCCAGCGTTTTCGATACGTGTATCCCTTAAACCCAATACACCATTTTTTCTATAAGCAGCACGCCATCTACTTCCCGATGACATAACTCGTTTCATTCCAATCATATCTATATCAAAACCACATTCTTCAAAAATATTTCGAGGTAGCTTTCCTTTTTCATTTTCCTCAATAAAAATATGCTTAAATTCCTCTGTATAAGTGATACCTTTCTGACTTACAGATTTTACGTATAGGTTATTTGATAGAATTTGAATTTCTCTTTCTGTAAATAGTTTTTTTGTCATTTTCAACATTCTCCGATCCGAATTTTCCTTTTATTATACAAGAAATACCCTATAGAATAGACTTTTTTCAAGTGTCTATTCTATAGGATATACTCCAATAGGAAAGGATGGCGTTTTTTATGTCTGTTTCTAATGAATTACAACAATTTGCTGAAGAGATTCAAAGTTTTTTATCTCCAAATACCTTACGGGATCTTGCTAGAGATGTTGGCTTTGTACAACGAACTAGTAAGTATCAAGCAAAAGATTTAGTAGTAACTCTCAGCCGACTTCACCTGGCTTCACACACTATTTAACTACCATTTATTAATGCATGCAGGATATTAAGAGAGAAGTTTCAACTCAACATGACGGTTTTCATTCCTTTTCTCGACACTTTAGTTCTCCTTCTGTATTCAGAAGTGCTCGTTTTCACGTTGTTAAACGCTTATACGAGAACGCGTCGCACACACATGGACATGGGTTATTCATCCCGATCATATCCCTTTTTCGTTGGAACATTTGCTAATGATTGTTTTCTCCCTTCTGCGGCTCCATCCCGATCAATTGTGCAAACATCTGTCTTTCCATTTGTAATCGCATCTTTAATATGTGCCACTGTTTCTGAATACTTATTTGATAGAAGCTCTATCACTTGTGCAATATTTTGTGATCCACTCGCTTGTTTTACAGAATTCGAATTTTGCATTGTGGAACATCCTGTAAATAATAAACCCACCGCTAAAAAGTTACCTATAATCCCTTTGAATTCCATTGTCCCCCCTTTATACTTAATTTTTTGGTACAACTTAAGCAAAATTTCCTAACTTAATTTGTGAAAATTTTAGAAAAAAGAAATGAAGAGCAGAATATTCACCGTTTTCTGTGTAATATTTAGAAAAGAATAACATTTATATAAGTGGTATGATGTATTCAATGAACTGTCCCTTCCATACTCTTACTGTTCATGCAAATGAGATAGATAACACTGATATTTCAAAAGGGGAAGCAGAAAAACATTATATGATATTTACTGCTTACTCTAATGTTAAAGTTCTTAAAATCCTTTTTTAAAAATGGGGGTCTTATTATGAATAAGAAAACATATTTAAGTGTATTTAGTTCTTTAGTAATATTGGCAAGTGGATCTATAGTAACATCGGCCGAAACTATTGGGAAAACCTCTTTAAATGTAAGTCAAGATCCTTCAAAGTTTTTGCCGACCTTACAATTTGACGGAACAGATTGGGCTGATTCAGGAGAACAAAATTTCCCACAAGCTTTTAGATTTCAATCTTATGATGAAAATATAGAGCACAATAAAGAAAATTTAATTAGATTTAAGATTGGGGAATCTGTATCAGGAATTGGTTCAACAGGTTGGCAAAATAGAGGACCCAATGATCAAAGGCCTGCTGTATATTTTCATAGTGTTACAAAAGGGGATTATGAAATATATGAGTATTGGCTATATTATGCAGATAATGATTGGATAAATGATCATGAACATGATTGGGAAAAGTATTTTGTTTATTTAAAAAATGGAGAACCTACGCATTTACTTATATCTAACCACAATAGTTATAAAATGAAATCGTGGTCAGATGTTCCTAAGGATGATGGTCATCCTCTGATTGGTGTAGATGGTGGTTCACATGCAATGAAGTGGAAATTAGAAGATGGTGTGCAAATTCGTTATAGCGGGGAAATCTCTAAAAATAATGGTCGTTTAGATGAGGGAGATAATTCCATTCAGCCATGGGTTATATATAGTAACGACTCTTTAAAAGAAACAATACCATTTTTAAATAAGCCAGATATTTTTTATTATGGTGATCCAGAGTATAAATTGAATTCTAATGAAAATGGTGATCCAAGGGATGCTCCATGGAAAAGAAATGAATGGAATAATCCTCCACTTCCATAAATAATTTATAAGGATTTTGTTTTATTTATATTACATGAAAATTTTTTACTTTCTTTTATTCTACTCTTTAGATTCATTTACCCTATTAGAGGGTAAATGAGGTATGGAATAAAGGTAAATTATAAGACTTTCATCTTAATAATATGCATTTACAACTATTTGAATCTGTTTAAACTATAACTCATTGAGCCTTTTAATAAATTATGGTTAACTTTAAAAAAAGCAGATGCTCACCTGGACATTAATCAGGGGACATCTGCTTTTTAAATAGAATTCTCTATTGTCTTTTCATAGTTTCAATTGCATTAATAACCTCTGAAGTTATTCGTGCAGCTCGGTTTTTATTATAGTTTCCATCATACCCAACATGGATAGCATATACCTCTCTTCTATAATCGTATACTGGAGCACCGCTTTGTCCTCCAAACGTATCTACATTATGATATGCTATATTACCAGTTGACCATTCAATTGAACCTACACCTGTCCACATTTGACCATAACTTTTATCACCTGGGTATCCTGTGACAGTAATGCTACCATTAGGTAATCCTGAGTTATATCCAAACCAACTTGTTTGATCTCCTAAATTTCGATTAATATTTATAACCGCCCAATCATCACCCGGATTTTCAGTATTAATATAGTTTGGGGAGATATATACTTGGCTTATTTTTGCTGTTCCGTAAGGATTACTACCTCCATTTTTACCTGGTGATACGGTCATTGATGTTGTACCTCCATTAACACAATGTGCAGCCGTTACTAAAGTTTTGGGACCTACCATCCATCCTGTACAGCCATATTCACCAGTATTAGATAATACCCCATCCAAATGAACAATAGCACTATTTGGATAAGATGCAGTATTTGTTACCTGTGTTCTAATATCTGAACCTAAAACTTTTGCAAAAGTGCTAACACTAAAACTAGTTGCAACTAAAATAGCAGTTAAAAAAATAAATAGATATTTTCTCATAGCTTTCCCCATTTTTATCCACCTCATGTGTAAACTAATTTGTATAAGGATTAATTAACGAAATGATAATATAGATGTAGTACGTTTATTT
The DNA here is from genome assembly GCF_022663675.1 of Bacillus cereus group sp. BfR-BA-01355. Classification (NCBI taxonomy): domain Bacteria; kingdom Bacillati; phylum Bacillota; class Bacilli; order Caryophanales; family Bacillaceae; genus Bacillus; species Bacillus cereus group sp. BfR-BA-01355. Next base: position 23,111 of record NZ_JAKUFY010000016.1, on the reverse strand, counting down.
GTAGAGAGCATAAACACTAACATTAAAGTCACTAAATGCACCTGATGGATTTGCAATATAATAAGACCTAGAAGTTGGATAGGATGTTGTTGTTCCGTCAGAAACATTAGAAAATACAACAGGGTCTTTACCACCTGATACATCTCTCATCACATTAAAATATATTCCTGGTGGTGCAGTCCATCTCAATGCATATGTTCCAGATGGTAAACTCTCAACAGAAAAATTACCGCTTGAACGATTTTTTTGTCCTCCTTGAGGGCGAGCCTCAGAAGTTACAGTAGCGATTAACCTTGAATTTTCAGCTAACGTAGGGATTAATTGATTTGATTTACTTTTGTCTAAATAAATGATACCAGAAGACATTTTTTGTTCGCTTTGAATTAATTGATCCGCGGCAAAAGTGGATGCTCCTCCAGTTAATACAATCCCGGTTGCCAATGCGCCTACTACTAATTTTTTGAACATAAATCCATCCCCTTTATTCTTTGTTATTTTTTGATGCAACTTAAGCATATTCTCCCACATTAATTATGTAAACATTTAGAAAATTTAGAAATAAATAACGGAATATTCACTGTTTTCTGTGTGTTATTTAGAAAAAAACAACATTTGTGGGATTGGTATAATATATAAGGTTCTGATGCAAAGTTTTTTAATAGATAAAAGGTTGGTATACTTGCAGTTGGATTACACTTAAAAATATATGTTTCAAATTTTCTCCAACTGTATCGACATGTGTCAAATGTAAATAAGTTGTATTTTTGAAATGAAAAATTCTACATTTTTAGCTGTGTCACAAAGTACACTTTTTGACATTACGTTTAAATTTCTTATGAATTAAACTTATTCCCCTTTTTGGGGGGATGGGCAAAGTTACCCAAGTAGGGGATAAATTTGCCTTCCAGCCGTTTTCCTTAATCGTTCCCACATGATAAAAACCCTCAAGACCTTCAGTCAACATTAAATTCGAAGAAACGATGGGAAATACGAGATTTTTTAAGACCTGGGGGAACTACTCATTAAGATAGAGGAATAAATAAGGGGATGGATGGTAGAGTAGGCCTTATTGCTGAATTTGGTTTTATACATTGGATATAGTACGTGAAATTTTTGATGTAGAGATATAACGATGATCAGGAGTTTCTGTTATAATCAATTGTGCACAAGTGCAAAATCACATGGAACTCACCTACGGAAATAGGTGGGTTATTTTATATTGGTGAGTTAATACAAGTATGATAGAATAAGAACAACTGTATATTGTAGGGTGGGCGGTTGCGATCCTTTCTCTTATTTAGAGGGAAAGGAGGTGACCGAATGGACATTCTTTTTCAAATATTATTAGAAGTATCCAAAACTATTGTCCGAGAGATTATAGTTTTTGGATTTAAAAAAATTACTTCTAAAAAACAGAAGAAGACCACCCGTCAGCCGGCAAAGCGTGGGCGGTCTTCTAAGAAACGAAGAAAATAAATCTTAGTAACCACTCACCTTGCGGTAGCAGTTACCTGAAGAGATGTTAGTAGCATCTCTTCTTTTATTATATACGTACAGAAACATTGAAATACCTTTAAGGAAATTATAACAAATGTAAAAACAAAAGAAAAGCCCACTGAATTTCCGTAACAGTGGGTTGTTGGTTGGGTATTTCTATCTCATTGCACAAAAGGGAATTTCTATTAAAATTATAGCATGCATTTATAACTCTTATATTGAGAAAAAGAAAAGACACCCTAAGGTGCCTTCCTCCGACTTGATAATTATATTTTATGTATGAAACCATCACTGTAGTATCTAAGATGAGAGTAAGCAGTTTATGCTTTCTTGCTTAGGACGGTAAAGAATTACTTGTTGATAGTAAAAATTTTGCTTTGATAGAAGTTGCCGTCGATATTAACAACAGCAATATAATTACCTGGCTCGTATGCTGATGTGATATCAGCGTACCATACAGCTTCATTAATTGTGCCATTGTGAGCTGGGAATGGATACATAGTTTTGTAGCGAACTAATGAGTTATTATCCATAACACGATAAATCTTCATTGGATTACCGTCTACTCCGTTGTACCAACCCATTTTAACTTGGAAAAAGCCACCTGTCTTGTAACTAGATTGAACATCATCTGCTAAGTAATGTGGGAAATCCCAAGCAAATTGTGCTAAATCAAATAATGAAGTTGGATCGCTCCAAGTTGTTGATGCTGCTTGTACTTTTTCAGCTGCTGCCGCTGGCTTTGCGTCTAATGATGCAAAACCTGCTAAACCACCTAATGCTAATGCGCCGGCTAATGCTAATTTTCCTAATTTCATAAAAAAATCCCCCTAAATATTTTCATAATTATAATTAATTACTATACAATGATATGTTATTTTGTATAATATTTCAAATAATTTCAAAAAAGTTATAAATACAAAAGAAAAGACACCCTAAGGTGCCTTCCTCCGACTTGAACCACTTTAATTTTAATAATATGTATTGGAATCCCATCCAAGTATTATTTTACCACATTAAGTAATTTCATTTATTGAGAAATAATAAAAGCACTCTTTCGATTAATTACAAATAAAGGCACCATTTTCCCCGAACCATATCTTTACGCACATTATATATCGGCAAGAACCACTATAGACCTTGCTGATATATTTATTGAAGAACCAATACGCAACTTGGGGTTAGGAAGCATATTAATGAAACATTTACTACAAATAGCAGTAGAATCTCAGGTAGACAAAGTAACCGGTCATATGGTTAGTGACGATAGTCAACATAAAGCCAAACAAATTAATTTTTATATGAAACATGGATTCCAGATATCTGGTAATCTTCTTTTATGGAAGCAAAGCACATAAAAATCAAAAATAGTAAATTTACAAAAAGAGGATGCTATACCTTTTATTGAGTATAGTATCCTCTTTTAAAACATCCTATTTCAATGTCATGTGTGCAAGCACAACATTTTTATCAAGAAATCTGAAGTATGACAACAATTAAGTTCATACTAGCATGAACAACAAATGATACTAGTAACCTATTGGTACGCATATATACTACAGCAAGCACAAGTCCTATTAAAAAATATCCAAAAATAAATGGAAAATCAAAATGCATGATAGAAAAGAACAATGAGCTTATTAGTATGCTCCAAGTTTGCTTAAACTTAGACATTAAAATGTTTATGGCCGCATAACGAAAAACAAACTCTTCTACTAAAGGCGCAAGAAGAACAATTGAAACAAGTGCCACAGGAGATATTGCTGCAGCAACGACTGTACTAGACGTATTTGCTGATTGCGTAGTTAACTGAAATACACTCTTATCTAAAACACTACCAACCATCTGCGCAAGAAATACTACTATGATCCCAACTAAAATCCATACAAATGAATTTCTTGATAATTTAATCGATAACTTGGGATCATTCATTAGTTCTTTACTATATATAAGAAAAATGATTATTAATGTAAGTGAAAATCCAATTAGTTCCCAATGCACAAGAAGTTGTTGGATTGCTTGCTGTTGGTTTCCCTGGATATCATACCAACCTGTCTTCGCTAACAATTGTACACCTATTATCCCTACAAATTGTGTCATAACAAAATAAATCAAAATGACGAAACCCGATTTATATCTAATACCACTACTCATATTCTTTTTTTCCATCCTCCACTTTCATTATGTTCTCGCTACTGCTGATTGTAGTAGCAATAAATACAAAAATACTTTTATAAGTGTTTTTGTATTTTTCGTAACCTTTTTTAAAAAAATTCATAGTCTATACTGGGCGGGATGATAATACACACATACACCTACTTTATTCGATCAACTCTACACACTCCGAGAAAGAGCGTTGTTCAATAGCGCTCTTTTTTACTTGCCCCAAAAATATCCGTTCATAAGGTAAGAATATTTCTTTCATTATGATTTTTACATCCGCTATGCTAACAGCATTTCTAATATTTATTTCTCAATATCTGGAACCTAGAATTAAATTACATTCATTGATAATATATAAATAGTCATTGTTTTCCTCTTATGCACTTTTGTAGAAGGGCCTGTTGTCCATTTCAGGTCCTTTTAATTTTTATTAGTATTTCAAAATCAAAATATCGCATTTTCATATTCATTTCTAATGGAATTTTAAAATAACAATAAACTTCTGACAGATAAAGTAATCTATAGTCAAAAAGGAGTAAAACTTGAGAATTATAAAATATATCGCTCTAATAGTTGGTTGGATTATATTAGTTGCATTTTGGTATGCAATATTCTTTTTATAATCATTTTTCGGCTTCCTCTGCATTACAATAACACTCTTCTTCCACCTCATTCCTCCTTTTCGATTAAACTGTTACTTCTTCCTCCACCCTTTTTAATGGTATATATTGATTTAACAATTACACTTCCACAGATATGTATCAAACCTCATGCAACCTTCAAATGCTTTAATCCCATTTCAAGCGCACCAGTTCCACCAAATCCCGGATTAAATAATAGTGGGACATCATACTTCTTTGCATACTCTTTTGCTACATCAATAGATACATGGCCACATGCACCTTTTTGAATGACAATAACATCGCATTTTTTTATAACACTTCGAAAGGTTTTCTTTACGCCTCCGTGATTTTTCCCATCATGGAAAATAACCTGGCAGTCTCTTTTTTTGGCCAACTTCTCTAGCGTTCTTCCATTTGATCCACCTAAAACTAGAATTGTACTCATTCCCACTCATTCTCCTTATTTTTCTTCTTTATATACGTACTTGGTGATGTTAATAACACAAGTGTACAAGCAACAATATTCATTAAAACGAAACAAACTATTATTAAAATAATAAAAATCGGGGACAACAAGATAAAAATAAAGCCATTTACTACCAAACAGATAAAAATGAAGCCGTTGCTCATGTCTTCGTAACCATCTAGCCCTTGTACAATATTCAAACTATGCATCCATACTGTAATACTATCCCAATTTTCTATTAACAGATAGCCACCACCCAACAGAAAAGCCCAGCCAAGCAACGTTCCTAATAATCCAGAATTTCTTCCTATATAATACCCCGAAACAAAATTCGCAGCTGTTCCAATTAACATCCTCATTTGTATTCCCCTATATCTATATCATTTTAGCGTTATATGCAAATTTCATTTAACTATGTTTTTATTACACTAGAAAATTATGAATATTTAATAAATATTTTTAGGTACTCTTTATTTTTTTATAAAAGGGGTGTGTTTTTTCTTCCACAACCCTCATTTCCTTCTTAATCCACAGGTACTTCTTCTTGTCCATGTGGAATTTGTGCAATTGGTGTTACAATTTGTGCATATTTATTTACCTGCACTTTAAATTGTCGTGGTTCTAAGAAGTTTACCTGTTGAATTAAAACTTCAATATGAAACGTATCTACTTTTTTCCCACGGTCAATTTTAGTAATTCGCGCATTGTAAAACTGATCCCCATTTAGGAAGTATCGTTGTACAGCTTCTGTAGCCAGCATACGCTCATTACTTGTCATTTTCATTGGTTCAATACCAAATCCAGCCTTTGTAAACAAGTACGGTACATCATAACTACTATTAGAAATTTTTCGTAGTAAATCCTCTACAGTTTTTGTCTTCGCGATATATTCCTCTTCTTTTGTATCAAATCCCTTCGGCTTATCTCCAAGCATCTCGATTTCATCTTGATTTACTTGCTCTTCCTCTTGTACTTGAGATTTCATCATGTAACGATGAATCGTATTATAGGTAGCAACACCTACTACTAACACTATAATTCCCAATATAACTAAGTACTTACGAGGCAGATTCGCTAACACATTCATGACTTTCTTCATTTCTTCACATCCCAAATCAGTCTATAACATTACGGATTTGCGTCATATGTTGTCCTCTCGCCGTATAGTTTAGACCTGTAATTTGTACACCCTTATTATCACCAATATGAATCATTTTCTGATTTCCTAAATAAATAGATACATGGTTCGGATTTTCATAGAAAATTAAGTCCCCTGGCTGTGCACGACCGATATCGGGTACCTGTTTTCCCTGTCCAATTTGAGCACCTGTCCAATCTCCTAGTTGGACACCTATACTGGTTTTAAACACGTATTGTGTAAATCCCGAACAATCGGCACTACCTGCAGCTGGATTTCTAGCACCGGATACATAGCTCACTTTCCCTTGTCCAAGCCATTTTTTCGCTTCTTCCAGTACCTTTTGTCGTTTAGCATTTGTCATTGTAGGAGAGCCACCTGATGATAACCCTGGATCATCATTTTTCTTAAAGAATTTCATTGGATCCATTGGTTGGTCGTTTATACGAATTTGGAAATCTAAATGGACAGCGTATCCAAACATATTAAGAACACCACCAACATAGTTAGAACCACCCATTTCCCCTATAATCTGTCCTTTTGTTACCATAGTTCCTGGTGCAACTAAGATTTTACTCAAATGTAAGTAACGAGATACAACGCCATTTCCATGGTCAACATAGACCCCTAAACCACCGTTGTTTACATTTCCCGTTTTATCCGTAACCATACCAGCTTCCATCGACCATACGGGGTCTCCTGGTTTTCCGGCGGTCATGGCCCCAATATCTACAGCATTATGCGGTTTGCTAGCATGAATTTCATCAAATGTACCTGTAATACGCCCGCTTTTCGTTGGCCATTTCCAACCTTTATCAGAAATCCATTCTCCAGATACATCCGCAACACACCCCAAATCCTTGTAATATTTCAAAACTTTGGAAACGTAAGTGTAGAGTAAACATCCAGCGCCTTATTACATTCCTGTGATAGGTTTCCAAATGTTCCTCCCCGAACCGGACTTACATCTCTCAATGTATCCGGCTCTCCATCTGTCTTCTGCATTTTATATCTCGCCCTTGTGTCTTTTCATATGACACTCTTTACAGAGTGCGATAGTCTTTCGATTTCTCGCTATCATTTGTTGTTCAAGATATGATTTATTTGACTTTGCTCGTAGATTCTTTAATCTCTTAATGTGATGCATATGTATCACAACATTGCTAGCTCCGCATAGTTCACATGTTTCCGCCTTGATTCTATCTGACAATTTAGTCGTACTCATTACATGCCGAGTATTTGGTAAAATGTCTTTTCCTTCTAGCGATAAATTTCTTGTCATTGGAAACTTTCTTTCAATGAAATGAACTTTATTCATTCCCTTCTTTGTCTCATACTGTACAGTAAATTGTCCGTCCTTTTCGTATTTCTTTCGAATTTGTTTCGTACGTGTTCTGTATTTTGACGCAAAAGTTTTTAACATTGAGTAATACATGAAATATGCAAAGCGGTGCATGTGATTGCTCACATTTTCAGCTAGTCGATAGTAATTATATAACCCTCGAATTTCGCTATTATATTGCGTGATAATCTCTAAATCTTCATTGTGTTGGAAATATCCTCTTGGCTGAGGTTTCCAAGTGCCATCGGCACACATTTTAATAGCTTGATACTTTTGAAGTTTCTTTATCCATGCCTCATGTGGCATTTTTAATTGAATTTTACCGTTAAGAACCCTAGAAGCTCTCCCAAGACTGTTAATGCGTGTTGCTTCACTTTTAAACACTTTAATTTCAAATCCCAGAAATTTAGCGTGTTTCTTGAAGGCATTTGTTATCAGAGTCTTTTCCATAGATAATTCTAGTTTTAGCTCTTCTTTCAAAAATGAAGCTATCTCATTTTTAATAAGAATTGCATCCTCTTTAGAACCTATTACTCCAATAAGAAAGTCATCCGCATATCTTACATATTTGAGCCTTCTATAATTTTCATCCATTGGATTATTATAAGGTGTTTGTAACAACTTCCTTTTCAAAACTTTTTGTTGTTCTTTTAGTTCCGTAATTCGTGTTACTTCTCCATTTAGATAAGCAGTATCGATTTTCTCTTGAATCTTCCGTACTTTATACTGTAAATTACTATACTCTTTATTTATTTGTCGCTTTTTCCCTGATCCAAATCTATCTTGATACTTTTTCATATAAGCATCTAATTCATTTAGATAAATATTAGAAAGTATTGGACTAATGATTCCACCTTGAGGTGCTCCACTATAGGTATTATGAAATTTCCATTCTTCTAAATATCCAGCCCGTAAGAATTTCCAGATCAACTCTATAAACGCCTCATCCTTTATTCTTCTTTTAAGAATTGTAACTAGAGTATGATGTTCAATATTGTCGAAAAATCCTTTAATATCTCCTTCGATAAACCATTTACTACCTGTAAATGTGCGCTTTATCTCTAATAACGCACTATGGCATCCCTTGCCTTTTCGGTATCCATGTGATGAACTAGAAAAGCTTGAATCGTATATTGCTTCTAGTATCATACGTATAACTTCTTGGACTAATTTATCATAAAAGCTAGGAATTCCTAATGGCCTTTTCTTGCCATTTTTCTTTTCAATATAGGTTCTTCTAGATGGATATGGTTGATAGCTTTTACTTTTTAAAACACTTATCAAGCCTTCCACTTCCTTCATAGAAAAACCATCAATAGACCTTTGGTCTACTCCTATTGTTAATGCGCCATCATTTTTACTTAGATTATCGTATGCTAATAAAAAGAAATCTGGGTTATATAAATTACGATAAAGTCTTGTATATTGATATTCCTTATTAAGACTCTTCGTTCGCAGATTGCTTAGTACTATTTTTGGACATTGCATAGTGCCTTTCGCACCTCCCCAATTTGGTAATAAGCTAACAGACTGCCTTCCTTCGCCCTGTACTAGGCTTTCCCTAGCTCTGACTACTACGAAGGCTCCGTTGTCATATTAGATATTCATGAGCCATACTTCTTGACTGTTACATCTTGAAGTTATCCTCAATAGCCTCGCAGGCATTCTAACTTAGACAATCCCCATTTAGTAAACAAGGAATTTGCATGTATAGTGTCGGATGTGACATTCACACGTTTCTTCCATATAGAAGTGGGCAACAAATAACCCTATTCATATAAGATGACTCACACTATCTTTATGATATCTGTTGAATCTCGTTTATAAACATCTTTCGAGACTAGTTACGGTGGCCTCCCTTGTGCTATCATTCAAGCAGTTTAGCCTTCATCCTTATCTATACTTTATATCTTGCCGCTCAGTCTTGACTTGATGTTTAGCCAACTTACGGCTTTCTTGGCATGCTGTTGTCCCCCTTCAGTTTCCCTCCAAGGTTAGCCAAGTGATACTAGGTCTTTTAGGGTTGACCTAACAGCTTGCAATCACTGTGTTTCCTTGCTCCCTTATGGGCGCACGTAATCCCCATAGCACGCATTAACCTTTGTCCTGAAGTTATTCGGATCCTTACAACCATCTGGATTTAAATGATTCTTACTTCTTGAGAACTCAATAGCTGTTTCTTCTGAATAGCCACCCTTTGCTAAAGCATAACTAATAAAACCTTCACCAAAATTGTAAGACTGTAAGGCGAGAGCAATGTCACCATTGGCCTTTCCTAGTACATCTTTAAATTCCCGTACACCTGCTTCTATAGAAATATTGGGATCTTTAATACACCCTACACGAGCATTTCCCTTTACACCTATACAAGATGAGCTCATGTCTCCATATTGCCCCTCTGAAGCCTGCATCGGGTCATTTCCTGCTCCACCTGATTCCTGCATCATTTGGGCAGCCAAAATACCAACATATTGAGCAACACCATGTTTTTCTGCCATTTCTTTAATTTTAGGAAGGTATCCTGTAACTTTTGCATTAAGGTTAACAGGCTCCCCGCCAGGACTCACATTACCTACACACATACCACCAATAAATCCACCAGTAGTAGGAGCAAGATGTCCATACATTCCTTCTAACATCCCGGCTTCTAATATCTCACGCGCACGCTCTTTTTGACTTTTACTAAACTTTGCGAGTTCCATAGCTTTCTCTAGCCCATGAGAAGATGTTGTCACTTTTTTGCTTCCACTTGCATTAATCTCATCTATTTTTTTCTTAAAATCTGTATCTCCTAATATCTTTTTTACATCTGGTCCGGAGTAACTTTCAGATTTTGTTTTTTGCATCTCTTTTTTCTTTTTTTCACAAGGACCATTCGGTCCCGCCTCACATACCTCTTTTTCCGTATATTCTTCATATTGGATATCCAAGAAATATGATATAGCATCATGCGGATCTTTACCAGTTAAATCATTATCATATCGTGCCATGTCAAAGGCGACAACCTCTTTCCAATCCACATTCAGAGCCATTGAGACTTCCATATATTTTTTTACTTGTTCCTCTGTCTTATCTTCATCATCGGTAAAAGGTACAAAAGAGACTAAAATCACACACACAGCAATAATTACTCCCATAATCAAAGCGGCAGGTACTCCAATCACTGCCACAACAGCACCCACAATTTTTAATATACCTGCTTTTAGCATTTTGGCAGCAGCTTTCGCTGCCGCCCTTCCTGCTTTTCCTGCCAATTTTGCCAGCTTCCCGCGCGCTTGCATCCCTTTTTTCTTAATAAAGTGGGAAGCTACATCTTTTAAAGGGTTACTTTTTTTCTGTTCGTTTGGATCGTTAGGGTTTTGACTCATAGACTAATCACACCATATTTTCCATTTTGAGAATTTCTTCCTCTTCGCTGTGCTAAGCGAGGATTTGGCGCAAATGGAATCAGATTTTGCGGGTCATGTTCTGATAAATTCAGATGTGTCTCTGTACGAACAACTTCGTCCTGTGTATGTGTTACTAACATTTCTTCTCTTGGCTTAATACTACTGTCTTTCACTTCACAAGCTCTTTCAATCCTTTGGTTTGCTTGTAAACGCGTATCTCCTTTTCCGAATGGCGAAATACGTGACACTGTACCGTCTGTTGTTGTCGCAACCATGTAACTGCGATCTCTTTCTACAACCATTTGTACATTCTTATAGCCACCTTGGTCTAAATCAGACATATAGAAGTGACCATTGTCTACCTTGTGATTTACCGTAAGTGGTGGTTCATTAAATACCGGTTTCTGTTGTAACGGTCTTTGATTTTGGTTTCCTACTAATTGATTTGGATTTACATTGATCGAGCGATTGATATTGATTTTGCTACCACTTGAATCTTGTATATAGGCTGGAGATGCTTTCGTACCATTACGATACTGCGTTAATTGTCCGTCTGAAATATTTAAGTCCTGATATACCACTTGTCCAGAGCGTATACTACTATCTCCACTACCATAACGAGATACCACTTGCGTCATACCACTCGAATCTTTTGCTTCAATCCAAGATTTATTATTTGTCGTCACAAGACGTACTGCACCTTTTACAACCGATTGCGCTCCTGTATGATCTGTTGTCGTCGGTACCATCTGTTGAATTTCCTGAATCTCTTTTGCTTCTGTACGAACTGCACTGTTATACGGATTATGTTTACTTACCATACGTGCAGTCGCTTGATAAGCACCTGCACCACCAATCACACCTGCGGCGTAACTTAAGCCTTTTGTCACATTATAATGACGCTCTGCTGCATTCCCACCTAATGATGTATTAACAGCAGCAGTAGTCCCACTTATCACTCTTTGTACTGCATTCCCTCCGGATTGTTGTACAGCACTCGCGGCACTAAAGTATGCATTTGATACCGTATCAATGCGATCCGCAAGCATAAGGTGTTTCGTACCTTCCATTACACTCATGCCAAGTTTTGTACTTTGCTGCGTCATACGTCCCACTGCAGATGTTGGGATAGACATTTTCCCAGCACTTTGTGCAATGTTCGCTACACTTGTGGATGCATCTGCATAAGAGCGTTCAATTTCCGCAACGGAAAGATCTCCTGCACGTGCGATACTCGCTTGCGTTTGTGTCGCTGCATATACAGCTTTATTGATTGCGCCACCTGTTGCAACGCCATGTGAACGAACACCTTGAATCGCACTAGTAATTCCAGAACCTACTTGCTGACTCACCGTTCCAAGACTTGCATGGCTTTGTAATCCTTTCGTTAATTGCGAAGAAAAGGCATCTTTATTAATATACGATTGATTATGTAGACTCTTACCACTCGTATCTTTTGCCTGTACAGGCATCGCTCCCGCTTGTACTGCCGCTTGTTGTGCGACTGCTTTAAATTCATTTCCTTTTTCATTCAGGTGAGACTGCCAAGCTTGCTCTTTTTGTGGTTGAGACATAGTTGGGGACAAGTTTTTCATAAAGCTTGCCTGTTGTTCTGCTGCATAGCCTTGTTTAAAGGATTCTGTAGAGGCTTGTACCAGGTTCCCAACATTACTTACTGGTTTTGCTTGCTGACTTCCTGTTCCACTTGTCAAACCGTGCGTTTTCACACCGGTGACTGCCTGCTGAATGCCTGCTGTACTGGATATCCCCATTGCATTTAAGCCAGGATTTTTTTGTAACTGTTGTGATAAATGAGAAGCGAAAGCTTTTTTATTCGCATAGTTTATACCGTCTTTTTGCTGTACAATACCAGCTGATTCCGCCGCTTGTTGCGCATGATTTTGAAATCCTTGTACTTTTTGATCCAAATGCTTATTCCATGCGGCTTCTTTTTCTTGTTGCGGCATATCTGCAGGGAATTGTTTCATAAATCCTGCCTTATGGTCTGCACTATATGCTTTCTTAAATGCAGCAGTAGAAGCACCGACAAGAGCACCGACTTGTCCCATATTTTGATGGCCACTTTCTAACGTTTCTCCTTTTACATCCTCGACTGCTTTTCCGACTTTTCCTAATGCAAGCCGAGAAGCAAACGCATCTTTATTCACATAGGACTTATCAAACAGATTGTTCCCTTGTTTGTCCTTCGCATCAACTGGCATAGCTCCTGCTTTTGTTGCCGCTTGTTCTGCGTGGTTTCTAAATCCTTGTACTTTTGTGTTCAGATGGTCGTTCCAGTGTTTCTCTTTCTCTTCCGCTGACATATTTTCTGGTAACTGACTCATAAACGTATCTTTATGGTCTCCCTCATATCCCTTTTGGAATGCATTCGTTGCAGCGTTAACTAAGTCTCTAGCGTTACCATATGGTGTAGCGGTTTTCTTCATATTTTGTAAATCTTGTTTCCGCTGATTTGAGAAACGAGACATTTGATCACTATTTGTTTTCGCTACTTTTTTAGCAATCTCTGCATCGGAAGCACCAGGGAATGCTTGTTTTAAACGACTTGCAACTGCAGAATCAGGATTATCTGCTTTCCAATTTTCAAAGTCTTTTGTAGCTAAATCCTGTGCGATATCTTCATCGGTTAATTCCGGATACGGTTCGCCATTTAGATTTGAATAGGTATCCGCACCCTTCTTTACACTCGAACCAATATGTTTTCCTAAGGCTACAGCCCCTTCACCAACTGCAGCAACACTTCTACCAGCCACTGCACCTGGAGCACTACCTAATGCACTTCCAACTTGAGATCCTGCTACCATCGCTCCCGGTCCAAGACCAGCTCCCGCTGCCATACCTGCAAGTCCTGTCGCTGCTTTACCAATTGAACTTCCAATTTGACCAGCTTTTAACATACGAGCTGCACGAGATGTTGTACCAACATCTGTCCCTAAATTCGCTCCTAATGCATCTTTCGGGTTATCAGCATCTTCTTTTGTCTTTTCTTTATCCCCTTTATCGTCAGGTTTTACTTTTGAATTACGGTAGTCATCACGAACACCTTTAACCAGTCCAGCCACACTTGCTAAAGCACCCATACCCATCATCGTACCCGCTCTATGAATACCCGCAGATGCATTGGTGCTAAGTCCAATAAAACTTTTCACGATTTCACCAACTGGGATAAACATCGCAAGTAATATTAATTTTATAATAGGATTTTGCGCACCCCCAATAAGTGTAATGACTAACCATAGGGTAATTGCGTGAATCGCTTGAATTAATACTGCACCCATAAGTTCACGAATCCAATATAACGTCTGTTGTTTCTTTTGTGGGAACATCCACATTCCTACCATTACAGGGCCTAGTAACATTAATACATATAGTGTCACAGCACGCATTAAATAATAAAAGTTTGCCCATATCATTAATCCAGCTTCAATAAATAGTCCGAATATGATAAACATATAATCATTTTTATGGTCTTTCATTGAAAGTTCTGTAATCGTCTTATTGTCTGCCAGTCCATTTTTTAATAGAGGTATTTGCTGATCTGGGTTAAAATTCCCTAACGCCTCTTTAAACTCTAATATAATCCAAGAATTTAGATCAAAAATAAAATTATAAAAGAAATCTAAATGCCAGAGGCAAATCGAGATAATCATTAAGTCTTTTGCATATTCAATTAATGCCGTGCGATTATTTGGATTCAGAGTCGTTGCTGAATATTTTGCTGCTGTAATCACTACACTGATGAGGACACAAAAAGCAACAAGTTTAAACATGACAGGCATACCGGTATCTAATACATTCGTAACTGCATTCTTTGCATATAAAAAATCTAGATTAGATTTATCTCCACCAAAGACTAGAACTGGAATAGTATCCATAAATCCATAAATAGGCGCTAGTAGGGCCTTTACCATATGGATAACAAGGCCACCGACCCAATCTATTATTTTCTCAAGCATAATTTCACCTTCCTTTACAAAGGTACGCTACTATCCTGCGTACCCTTGTACTTTCTTCATATTGTTTAGAAGCTCTTGAAGTACCGCTTCATTCGATTCAATAAACATCATTTCTTTATCTGATGGATCTGTTTGAATCCAAACCGAACTATCTCCGACACGGAAAATCCCTTCTCCTTTTCCTGGATTGTTGAGAATAATATCAAGCTCCCCAGCAGTTAAGTTAAAGTTCTCCTGGATCTTTTTCTTATCAATCTTATTTTGTTCTAAGAAGAAATAAGAGAAAGTAGATTGCAAGATACCACGCGCTTTCACATTTTCTAAAATACGAACAAAGTCCTGACTCGCCCAACACATACCAGCATTTCTTTTACGTGAACGACGTGCTACTTTTTCTAAGAAGTTAACCGTTTGTTCATAATCGATAAACTGCCACATCTCATCCACATACAGTACTTTTCGTTTGATAGCGTGTTCTGGACTCTTGATCCAATGCTCCCAGATATAGTTCAAGATAACGTGGAAGGCGATTGGTTTTAAGAACCCTTCTTCTAAATGACTAATGTTAAAGTTAACAACACGTGATTCATTTAATTGTGTTTCTACACCACGACCAAAATGACTTTGTCCATCAAATAATGGTTTTGAACCATCACGTAAGAACGGACGAATCGCAGCGATTAACTCTTCTGCCTTCACATCGTCTCCATGATGTTCTACTATGACATCGTAGATTTCTTTTAACTCCAGCTCTGGCTTTCTTACTTGAGACTGAATTAATTGTCCATCCACCTTCTTCACTTCATCTGTATATAAAGAAGAAGGATGTGAAGTAATACCATGTTTATCAAACACTTCACGGATTGCATCTTCTAGCATCGTACGTTGGAATACATTTAATCCTGGTTGATCAAAGTCTTGCCCACGAATAATAATGTCAAAGAATCCTAGTATTTCATTGATTTTCTCTAAAATCGGTACAAATCTTACATACTTCACGCCATCACGCTCTACAAGTTCTTTCTTATCATATTGTTCAAGTGCTTCTAGCTCTTCATCTTTATCCGTAATCTGAAGTTCTGTTACAGCGATTGCACAAGGGTTGATAATGATATTACTTTCAGGTGAAATATTTAAATTAATGCCACCTAGACGTTTTGTAATTTTTACGAATTCTCCTTCTGGATCGATAATCATTGCATGCGTATCTGCAAGTGACGTTTCACGAGCAAGCTTCATTTTTAAAAGTAAACTTTTTCCGGAACCTGAGATCCCTGTTACACCAATGTTATAGTTTGGCGGGCGATAATCTGCATTCCCGAATGAATTTAAAAATTCTACTTGCCCAGTAATTTTGTTCTTTCCTATTGGTATACCACCGTTAAATCTCCCGGATCCTGATACAAAGGGTGCAAATGTACATAGAGCACGTCTATCGATATTTCGATAGGTATCTTGTAAGGTATTTGGTGCGCCTAATGGCATAACCGCTTTCAAACCACTCTTCACACGGTTCCAAGTACTCGCTATCTTAAAGTGAGATGCTTGCATTTCATCTTCAAGATATTCACATAAAACGTCTAATTCTTTCTTTGATTCGGCATACGCAACAGCCATCGTACTCACCATATAGGAGTCGTTTTCATTGAACTGGATTTCATCCATTAAATTGTTTGTATCTTGAATTTTTGCATCTAAGTCTTTTTCTTGGTCAATGTTTCCTCGTGTACGTTGGAAAGAAAGATTCGAACGTAACATCGTCAACTGCATATCTAATGATCGCATTGCTTTAGCTTTTGGTTCTTTATGAATATCGATCATGACATCCACTTCTCCAGCCGAAGTTAACATGTTGAGCCAATTGGTTTGCATCATACGTGGGTATCCATCACGCGGAATATAAAATGGACGGAAAAACGTATTACTTCCTAAAGATTGTTTAATAACTCCATAATCTTCTGCGTCAATTTTCATTCCTTCTGGCGCAATAACATCAAACACTGTTGTTTGATTGTCTAATTGCGTCGGTACTTCTTCCAGCTCTTCCTCCTCTAGCTCCAATTCATCCTTCTCTTCGGCTTCTACTTTTTTCTTTTCTTTTTTCTTTTCCTTTTTCTTTTTTCCGAATAACTTCATGTTTATGCCACCCCATTATTTGATTTTTCTGCTTTTTCTTCTGCTAGCACTTTCTTCATTAACTCTAGTTTTCTTTCATTTGTTTCCCCTGTTG
This sequence comes from Bacillus cereus group sp. BfR-BA-01355, assembly GCF_022663675.1. Taxonomy (NCBI): domain Bacteria; kingdom Bacillati; phylum Bacillota; class Bacilli; order Caryophanales; family Bacillaceae; genus Bacillus; species Bacillus cereus group sp. BfR-BA-01355. The sequence continues at coordinate 6,286 of NZ_JAKUFY010000016.1, read as the reverse complement.
AATAGAGCGAGAAATTCTCGTTTTCAATTAAATCCTGGAAACGAGCTTTTACGGCTTTCCGACGGTTAAACGCTACATATAAAAGTTCTATTAATTTATCTTTCGTTAACATTTCTACATTAATTTTTGCTTTCGATAGTAGATTTCGAGAAGCATTATAACGGCGATATAATTCGTTAAACGCCTTATCCACAATCTTTTCTTCCAACTCTTCCTCTGTATCAGCCGTAATCGTACTAATATCAACCTTGTATGGGTAAATTAAATAACGTTTTTGTTCATATCGAGGTTGCGAACGTTGCCAGTACTCTAAGTTATCGATAACTTCTTGTCCATATAGAACCGTCTCTGGTGTAAGGTCCTTCGCACCTTTCATCGTTTCTGTCATTTTTCGTACAGGATCTGTTAAATCTACGAACTTACTTTGAATATATACTTTCGTATTAAACTCTAATGTGGTTAACCATGATTCAATTTTGATATCAATCGCTTCTTGTTCCATATTGGAAAGTAAGTAATAGTTAACCGGATGCGCTTCCGCAATTAGGACAAATGTGTCATCATGATACCGAATCATATGATTATCAATTTCTTTAATGTCTTCTACAAAATCTCGAAAGAAATCAACATTATCCTCATCAATTTCCGATTCAGCAGGCGTATTCTTTTTGTTTTTCTTTCCAGATTTTTCAGCAGTATGTTTCTCTATTCCACCTTGCTTTTTCCCCTTTTTCTTAGAACCAAACAGCGGTTTCCCATTCATTTTCCGATAAAAGAAAAACCCTACAATGGCTATCGCCGCAAAATATATCATTTCTAACATTTACAAATTCTCCTTTGCCCATGTAGTTGGCTCGTACCCTTTTCTCCACTTGCCTTTTTCGGAGCGGCTACGCATTTTGATAAGTAAAAATCTATCTAGATACATGTGTTGTTTTTCTTTATAAATAAAAGCAAACGCTATAACACCTATTACCGTTGGTAGTGCTAAAATTAAGCAAATAAAAAATGCTACTACCGCATCAATAGGTGCAAATAGTCGCCATAAAAATGGTACATATAAATAAAGGGATGCTCCGCCACCCAATAGATAAATCAATTGGCGTTTGCTCAGCACACCTAATAGTGTTTTTTGTTCCGAAGTCATATCAACAGGAACGGTTACTTTTCTCATTCTTTTTCCTCCCTTGTATAAGAGAAGCTCTCCCCACATCGAGGAGAGCTTGTACAAACTCTTATGTTAGATTGTCGTAACCCAAGCAGCGATATCGTACGCTTTAATCATGACAAAGCCTCCAATTGCCGCGCAAGCTAAACCAATCATAGCTTGTGTACGGTTTTCAGGGTTCTTCCCTTGTGCTCCAGATAGTTTAATAGCTGCAAACACAACGCAAGCTGCTACCCAAATTCCCCCAAAACCAATTAAGGTTTTCACCAAAGTGTTCATGCTTTTTTGAACGGTTTCAGCATTGCCGCCACCACCATTACCACCAAGCCCTTTCGAAAAACTACTTTTTGCCAGTAAGAAATCTCCTACTGATGTTGTCATAAGTTTTGCAGACAACCAATTCAACATAATTCCTGCACCTCCGGGTGTTTTTGCTCGCAAAACGCAAAAAGACCCCAATACACGCACACGTCCCCTAAGGACATGGCGCATATTGAGGTCTTCTCTTATATGCGAACTGATTAATTTTATATTTTATTGTAAAATCTTATTACGTTTATATTATAGCAATACGATATTTAAAAAACAAGTCCTTGTTTACACCTTTATTTCTTTGTATCCTCTTTGTTAGGATCGTACCATACTATTTGACTTAATAAAATATCACTGTCCGTAAGAGCTAAAACATTCATTTCTTCTTTCAAGGAGCGCGATGGTTTTATTTTTACTGATTTTGTACTTTTGTCTCTAAGTGTATACACATGTACATAATAAGCTTCTTTTTTCTTTTGCCATAATAACCTCCATTTTACTGCAGTATTACAAATCATATATCTATATAAAAATTACACAATTATTTATTATATTATGGAGTAATATACATTGATTAATCGAACTTCTCCCTTGTTCACAAATAATAAAGTTGTTAAAAAAAGTGGTATTAATTGGAATTAACTCCCTTAATCCTGTATGATGAAAATAGTAATATTTTAATAACCTTATAGTTAATAAAAAGAGTATATAGGAGGAGTTTTCATGAAAAACTTAAATACGGCTATGACATTGGTACAATCATATCTTAATGAGAATGAAATTATTGAAAATAGCCTATATGGAATGTTTCAATATCAAGTATTTGGTATGGGTGGTCAAAGAAAAGGGATATTGGTCGCTACAAATGAACGTATGTGTTTTTATACAAAATATTTAGAAAGTGAAACGTTTAGAGTATTTAATTATGCCAAAATTGATTCGATAGAGGTAGAAAAAGGATTATTAACAGGAAAGAAAATCATTTTTTTCATGATGGCGAACGTGAAGTGATGAATTTAATTGAAGAAGGTGACCCAGCCGGTTTTACAGTATTTGTAAAAGAGAAAATTATGATCTTGAAATAAAGAAATTTATTTTTAAAATTTTCTCCTCAAATTAAACAACATTTTTATTTACTAAAATCCTCTTCGAAATATTAATTACAATGGGAGAAAATAAAAAAGCAGGTAATTGCATATATAAAGCAATTACCTGCTTTCACGACTATCCTCTACTATTTATTTTGTAAAATCTTATTAACCTCTTTCACACTTAATTCAGTGGCTTCTGCTATTTTCTCTATAGGTACACCAACATTAATTAAATTGTGAATCATCTCTATCTTAGTTGCTATTCTAGCTTCTTTTGCTGCTTCTTTTGCTGCTTTTTCCGCGGCCTTTTCTTCTGCCGTCTCTATCTCTGATATTCTATCTTTTATTGCCTTCTCTCTCGCTTCATATAAGCGTAAAAAGTCCTTATCACTACTTAGACGCTCCCAGTCCTCTATTGCCTTTTTCAAAACTGGATCTTTTTCCATCGCGATTCCCTCCAGGATTGTAGTTAATTTCTCATCTTCATAAGCAGGAAATAATAATAGCCAACGTGCTAATATATCCTCCCATGGATCCATTCGATCTTCTTGCCATTCTCGAATTACTTTTGGAATCTCAAGAAAGTGCAATTGCATATTCTCTGAAATTATGTGCACCGATTTTTTGTTCATGACTACACCGACATTATGAAAGTCCTCTTCTCCTGGAAACAGAATGAAATCCACTATATTAATACAAATAGTTGGTCTTAATTCTGTATACTTCATCCCCTGAGTCATTTGAGAATAATACATGCCAGCCCAGTAGAACAAAGATCGCTCGATCATGTCTTTTTTGTCGCGAACCTGTATCTCTATATTTAATTTTATACCACTATTAAGGGTAGCTCGCAAATCTAAAATAGACAATTTATCATCCTTTTGTTCCCTTGGAAGATGTGGATCATCCAAATGCAAAGAAATGATTTCCTCATCTAAAGAGGATTGTAATACCGCATTAAGAAAACCAATGAGTATCTCCTCGTTTCCTTCTACTCCAAACAAGCGCTTGAAAGCAAAATCAACTCGTAAATTTACTAGGTTTTTTTCATAGATGTATTCATATTCTCTTCTACCCTTCTTTTAGTTAATTGGATATAAGAAAAAGATAGAATTAAAAACTCTATCTCTTTCAATCTACCTATTTATGAAAATATCAACCTACTTTATAACTTTCACAATCTCTGAAATACAGGTTTAAATCCCGCTTGCATTGTATCATCTAGCCCCTTACCTTGCGTTGGGTTCCATGCAGCTATGATTACGTTATAACCCACTCGCTTTAACTCTGTCGCAAAGTCTATAAGAGCTTTCCTTACTTTTTGATTCTCTACTAAATCCGCATCAAACGCTAAATAGACTTTTTCTACACCCATATCTTTTAATACAGGCACAGCACATTTACACCAGGGTTCTTACCGCCTTGCCCGCCCTACTATGCGGTATACGTTACCGTGACATTCTCGCATAAGAACGTTTCACTTATAGGTGTACTAACCCTCTTCGATATGTGGTTGTCAAAGGGGTTGTACATTAAGAATACCGTTGATTTCATTATAAAAATTCTCCCTATTTAGTCCCCATTTTTGTCGACATTTTGTCGAAGTTTTCAAAAACATAAACATTCCAATTTATTATATTTTTTCTTTTTTTAATAATATTTGTATCCAGTTCAGGTAATAATATTATATAATTAAAATATTATAATTATATACAAGTAAGGATGGTTAGACATGACTGTACAACAAGAAAAAGTAACAAGGCGCGTGGTTTGTAGGAAATGCAAATCAGATCAAATAGTCGGTAATAAGCGTGGTTATAATTTCAAAAGGGCGTTTTTTATTCTGTTTCTTCTGTTAGGTACACTTATAACTATTGGAATAGTTTCAAATTTTTTATATGTTATAGTTCCTCGAAATTCTATGGATGGAGTTGTTGGACTTTCTGCAATTGTTGGTCTTCTTATTATACTTCTAGGACCACCGATAACTTTATTCAGTGGATTTGTTGGTAGAAAAAATATTGTTAATGGTTGCATGAATTGCGGACATACATGGATGCCTAAAAAATAAAACATAAAAAGCCAAATGGATAGTTAATTACAAACTGTTAATTTGGCTTTTTTTGTATTATTAAATCATCCCTAAAGATGTAGCGATCAATCGAATCGCATTTTTCTTCTTATAATAGAAGTGATCTTTCTTCATCGATAATTCAGTGTAAATAAAGCTGTCTTTCGGTTTATCTGCGTTTAAGTACTTTTTCTTGATGGTTTCTGCCTCGTCATAGTCTAAAACGTACTGTAAAGCCTTACCGATCTGCTTGAACTTGATATTGCTAATATGTCTCGTGTCTCTAATCTCCGGAAACAAACTGATTCCTTCGTGTTTTAGCTCCACTTCATTTTCAAAACGAGTTTTCAACGTGCGGTATTCCTTTAGTATTTTCACTACTTCTTTCTGAACTTGTTTCTCTGTCTCTCTATCGATAGCTGGTAATAAAGTTAATTGTCTCTCCATGAAGGAATCCACCTATTTTTGAATTTGTCTTTTTAACATCACGTAAGATACGTGAAATTTTACTATCTCTTTATTGAATAAGGGAAACATGCTTAGTAAAGTAGCCCCCACCAATCTACTCTGCATGGTTCCATTATTCATTAAGCTTTTAATAATTTGTGTTTCCTGTTGGCCATCTTCTCTTTTGCTGTTTCAATGTTATTTGCTACTTTCTTATGATCCTGATCAAACTGAATCATTCCATCAAACATAACTGACACTACTGCTTCATCAACGTATTGCAAGTAATCCACTGGTGCTCGCTCTGTCTGTTCTACTACATATCCATAAATATCAAAATCTGCTTTTGGTATAGACTTCTTGCCTTTAGGTTGATGAGACATCCTTACATAAGATTGAATGACTGATAGTGGTACCACGAATACTGACTTGTCCTTGCTAAACTCAATAAGGAAGAAACATATTGCTCCCATCTTCTCCGCTTTCTCCAGGTAATCCAATTGATGCTGTGCAATGTTCTTCAAATCAAAACGTGTATCTTTCTCTGTAGACTTCGCTTCAAATGCGATAGCTCGTCCCTTATACACACCTTCATAGTCAACTGTACTTTTAGCTTCATAGAATCCATTTAGTACACGGCCACCTTTACTTTTTAACACCTTCACAGGAGTCGGACGCTTGTTTATAAGCGCCACTCCCCCCTCTTTGATACATTTCGTTCGCTAGATTGATAAGCATTTCAAATACCATTCCGCGGTTTCCTAGTCCCATTGTTATTCCTCACTTTCTATTAAAAGTATTATTTTGTTAAAAAATTCATTTCGATTTATAATCGCTATCTTTTTCTTTAATTTTCCAGTAAAATCAAACGTAAATATTTTAATTACATAGGAGAAAGCAATGAAACATAACATCAATCTATGGTCCTTTATTTTTTCTTTTATTTGCATTGGTTTATTCCTCTTATATCTTGAAATTGGTTCGATAGCCTCATCTGAAACGAAAATGTTTATTATGAATTCGCTACCTATCCACCCTTTATTTTTTTTACTAGTTTTAACAATAGGTACTTTTTTTGCTGGTATGAAAGGTTTTTCTAAAATAAATAATTGGGTTGCGATGCTTAGAAGCATAGCAACCGTTCTACTAACACTTTTATTATCAGTGTTTTTAACACTAACTTTGATCGTTGGCTAT